>NZ_DAMAUC010000017.1:42352-91865 GCF_032079385.1 Anaerocolumna sp. | reverse complement strand
ATACACCATGTTATCCTTACTAAAAATAAATTAAGTCATTACGAAAACCCAATCAGCACTTTTTGAGTTCTCTACACCCCCAGGCAAAGCGTCCTACAAAGATACATTTTTATTTGGCTTTATAAAGCTTTTATTAATTATTCTTTTTATAGCCTTCGTATAGTTTGCTCACAGTTTGATTGTAAATTGGGTGCATATAGTATGGCGCAATTTCCCTCATTGGATCTAGGACAAATTCCCGGTTAATGATTTCGGGGTGAGGTATGGTCAATCTTTCTGTATTGATAATGGCATGATCATAGAATAAGATGTCTAAGTCAATGGTACGGGGTCCCCAGTGAATGGTTCGGACTCTCTTTAATTTGTTTTCTATTTCACCGATTAGCTCCAGTAGTTCTTCCGGTGATTTTAGAGTTCTAAGTTCTAGTGCACAATTTAGAAAATCCCCCTGTTCCACTTCTCCCACCGGCTTTGTATTACTATAGGAGGATACTTTTATTATCTGACACTCTTCATCAGATTTTAATAACTCTATAGCAGAATTCAGGTTTTGTTCCCTGTCTCCCATATTGGATCCCAGGCCTATATAAACGGTATGCCATCCTCGCTCCATTTCAACAGATACCGTATCTATTGGTAACAGAATAGGTGCCCAGGGTTTTTTCACTTGTACTTTTAATTTTTCTATATTCTTAAACTCTAATAATATTTTCTTTGCTAAATGCGCGGTTAATGCTTCAATTAATTTGAAGGTGTTTTGCTCCATTTCTTTTTTTATAAAATGGCATACTTCGCCATAGTTAACTGATTTTGATAAGTCATCATTTTTAGCAGCAGCTGATAAATCTGCAAATATTTCTACAGATACTAAAAACTTTTGCCCTAATACATTCTCTTCTTTGTATACACCGTGATGAGAGAATACTTCAAGATGTGAAATCACTATTTTATCCATATTAATTCTCCATGTTCCCAATGCCTGCGTATTTGAACGCAAGCACAAATTTACCGTGTTAAAATTTAATTTTCATACTAGCTCACATTGCATGCCGCAAATCAGGGTGTGAATTATGCATTTCAATAATTCACACTAGTGCCTAGCGTTCCCTTAGTATTGCTTCTGTCATTCGAATTGCCCGAAGGTTTGCTAATACATCGTGTACCCTTAGAAAATTACAACCTTTCATAACACCCATAACACTCGTTGCAAGGGTTCCTTCCAATCTGTTTTCTACCGTTTCATTCAGGGCTTTACCAATCATTGATTTTCTTGAAGTTCCCAGTAAAACCGGCAGTTCGAATTTTTGAAGTTCTTCCAGACGATTCACTACTGTTAAGTTCATTTCATAGGTTTTTGCAAAGCCGACTCCCGGATCTATAATGATTTTGTCTTTTTCAATACCGGCAGCCAGAGCAATATCAATACTATCCTGCAGGTCTGAAAGCATATCTTTCATAAAGTTATCGTATATGGCTTCTTTTCTATTATGCATAATACATGTGGCTCCATTATATTTACTAATGACATTTGCCATGTTAGCATCAAATTTTAGCCCCCATATATCATTAATTAAATCTGCTCCGGCATCGAGAGAAGCTTCCGCCACCTTACTTTTATAGGTATCAATGGATAACGGAATATCAAAATGTTTTTTTAGTTCCTTTATCACAGGTACAACCCTATTAATTTCGTCTTCCTCTGAAATCATGGTATAATTAGGACGGGTTGATTCACCGCCAATATCAATAATATCCACACCTTCCTTTATCATCTGTTCTGCATATTCCAATGCATTGGATAAAGTATTAAATCTTCCGCCATCGGAAAAAGAATCCGGTGTTACATTGAGAATACCCATAATATGGGTTCTTTCCTTAATTTTAAACTCTTTATTTCCAATAATCATATTATCAAACACCTGCCTTAATGAAATATACATTTACACAAGAATGTTACGGTACTCTCAGATTTATAAAAACAAACTTTATAAATTTTCTATTCTAAATCGTTGATTTATCCTTCTTATTTGTAAAGTATCTTATTTTATCAGTTGAAAAAATGTATTTTTTAATTCCTGATTTTGTTCAAAATCTCCTCTGGTTACAAAAGTAGTGGTTTTTGCACCTGGTTTGCGAACACCACGCATAGTCATACACATATGTTCCGCCTCTAACACCACAATAACTCCCTTGGGATTTAGATATTTCATAATATCATCTGCGATTTGGGCTGTCATTTGTTCCTGAATCTGTGGACGTTTTGCATATACTTCAACAGTCCTTGCAAGTTTACTTAATCCCACTACTTTTCCATCTGGAATATATCCAATATGTGCTTTTCCATAGAACGGAAGCAAATGATGTTCACACACCGAATAAAAAGGGATCTCTTTTTCCACTATTAATTCATTGTTGGTAGCAGTAAAAGTTCTTACCAGATGTTCTCCTGCATCTGCTTTTAATCCTCCAAATATTTCTTCACACATTTTGGCTATTCTTTCTGGAGTCTCTAACAGTCCTTCTCTGTTAACATCTTCACCAATGCCTTCCAAAAGAAGCTTTACTCCTTCTTCAATTTTTCTCTGATCCATATTTTCTCCCATCTGCCAAATCCTTTGCAATCTTCTATTCCATTGTAATACCCAAAACCTGATACACTTCTTCCAAATATGATAAGGAACCAAAAGCTACTATTACATCGTTCTCGCCTGCAATATTATAAGCTTTTTCAACCGCTTCTGAAACCCTGTGGCAGTCATAAACGGTACTGCAATATTGGCTTGCCGCCTGTGCCAATACTTTGGAACTTAATCCCCTTGAGCTATTTGGAGTTATGGTTAGGATTGCACTGGCATATTTTCCCGTATGTTTTAACACAGCATTATAATCTTTATCTGCTAACACTCCCATAATATAGATTATTTTCTTGCCTTTTAAATAAATATTAATATTCCTTGCCAAAGAAATAGCAGCATCTTCGTTATGAGCTCCATCTACTATAAATAACGGTTCCTCCTTTAAGATTTCAAATCTGCCCCTCCAGCATGCATTCAACAGTCCTGAATAAATATCTTCTTCTGTTATGGAGTAGCCGGAGCTTTGTAATACTTTTATTGCCAATAGGGCTGTAACCGCATTTTTAATCTGATTTTCGCCTAACAAATTGATATGCAAATGCTTCCATTCTTCATAGGAAAATATAGTTCCCTTTAAATCCTGTCTTTCTATCCTAATATTGTTAAAGTCTGCAAATGCCACATTGGTTCCCATTTCTTTGCATACTTCCTCAATAACTTTTCTTGCCTCTGGTTTTTGATCATAAGAGATTACCTCAATCCCCGGCTTAATAATTCCTGCCTTTTCCATTGCGATTTCTTCCAAAGTATTGCCTAAGATATGCATATGGTCCATACTGATAGATGTTAGAACTGCACACTCTGCAGTACTTATAACATTGGTTGCATCCAACCTTCCTCCCATACCCACCTCTAAAACAACAATATCACATTTGGAATCTAAAAAGTATAAGAAAGACATTGCTGTTTCTATTTCAAATATGGTTGGATGAGGCAGTCCCTCCGCTGTTATAGAAATGCAAGCTTTTTGAATCCGTTCTATATAATAGGCAATATCTTTTTCTGATATATATTTTGTAAATATGTCTGGAGATTTATCAAACTTAGTATCCTTCCTCTGATTATTTCCGCTACTTATCATATGGGAAGTTTCATGTTTATAGGATATTTGAATGATTTCTCTTTTATTTAACACTGCCGGAGAAATATATCTGCCTACATAATAGCCGGCTGTCGCAAGAATAGCTGAAATATATGCCCCTGTGGTACCTTTTCCATTCGTACCGGCCACATGTACAAACTTTAATTGTTCCTGAGGATTTCCTAATCGGGCTAAAAGTGTCTTCATTGATGAAAGTTCCAATACACTGCCATATTTATTTGATTCCGTTATAAATTTATATGCCTCTTCAATGGTCATTTTACACCTGTATCTTTCTTTCCTTTGTCTTACTTTCTTTTGTCTTTCTTTACTTTTGTCTTATAACAGTAAATTATCTTTCATCACAAACTTGGAATATAAAGAATTTTAGATAATAAGACTCATCTGCTGCCCAAAGGATTGGATGATCTGGAGCCTGAGTACGATACTCTACCTGTCTTAATCTCTTTCTCACATGTTTAGCTGCTTGTCCTACCGTATCTGCAAATAAATCTGGAGTCATAAAATGAGAACAGGAACAAGTGGCTAAAAACCCGCCATTTTTTAATAATTTCATTGCCCTAAGATTGATTTCCCGATACCCTTTTATTGCATTCTTAACAGAATTTCTGGATTTTGTAAATGCAGGGGGATCCAAAATAATAACATCAAATTTTTTATTCTGCTTTTCCAATTCCGGCAGTAATTCAAACACATCTGCACATTGAAAATGTACCACTTCCTGTAAACCATTCAGTGCAGCATTCTCCTCCGCCTGTTTAACACCCAGCTCCGACGCATCTATTCCTAAAACACTTTTGGCCCCGGCTAATCCAGCATTTAATGCAAAAGAACCTGTGTGAGTAAAACAGTCTAGAACCTCTGCTCCTTTGCACAATTTCTTTATGGCTTCGCGATTATATTTTTGATCTAAAAAGAAACCAGTCTTTTGGCCTTCTTCTACATCTACATTATATTTAACACCATTTTCAATAATCTGAATCTTAGTATCAAAAGATTCACCAAGAAAACCTTTGATCCGTTCCATGCCTTCCTGAAGTCGAACCTTGGCATCACTGCGCTCATATACACCGCGAATCTGAATGCCATCTTTTAATAAGATTTCTTTTAACAGTTCTACAATCGTATTCTTCATTCGGTCTATTCCCATAGCCAATGACTGAACAACTAATACATCTGTGAATTTGTCTACAACAATTCCCGGCAGAAAATCCGCTTCACCAAATATAATGCGGCAGCTGCTTGTATCTACCGTTCTTTTTCTATATTCCCAGGCATCTTCAATACGAGTTTTTAAAAACTGCGTGTCTATTTCCTGTCCTTTTATTCTGGTCATAATTCTTACTACTATTTTGGAATTGGTATTGATAAAACCCCTTCCCATAAAATAATCATCAAAATCATGTATGTCTACTATATCACCATTCTCGAAATCCCCGGTAATGGAATCTATCTCATTGTCGAACACCCACATACCACCGGATTTTAATGTTCTACCTTCACCTTTTATTAATTTTACAACCGCTTTTTCCATGTATGATTATCTCCAATTTCTGCAATATAAGCTCCCGCCTCTTACACAAGTAAACTCGCGTATGCTTACTACGATTAATTATATTAGGAACACTAACATTCCTGCTCCTGGTCTTAGCTCCCATACGCAAGGAAGCTTGCCTATGTGTACTACGCGTTAATTATATCATAGTAAGGGAGATTGTCAACGCAGTTAATTGTATGAAAAACGGCAACTTCAGGATGAATATTACATGATAAAAAGCTGCAAAATAAAGTCAATTTCTAAAGATATTATTCCATTTAAATTTACACCTCCTTAGCTCTTAATTGAATTGTTTTATTAACATTTATAAATCCCTTTTAAACTTTCTTTTATAGCCATATTATCTTCCTATTCAAATTCTCGCCTGCTTCTGCTATAATAGTGTAAATAACTAAGGAGGAACTTACAATGTTAAAGGCTGTAATATTTGATATGGACGGAGTGCTGATTGACAGTGAGCCATTACATGCCAGGGCTGCCGTATTGGCATTTAAAAATATAGGTGTTAACATTACTATGGAATATTGTTATCAATTTATCGGCAGAACCAATGCGCATATGTTAGAAACCATCATTCATGATTATAACCTAACCTATAGCACTACGGAGCTGCTGGATTTATATAATAAATCCAGAGAACAATTACTCAATGAAGAAGGCTATTCCCCTATTCCCTATACAAAGGAATTAATAGAGGATTTATACCAGCATGGAATAAAATTAGCCATTGCTTCTTCCTCCTCTATCCAAGATATAGAAGAAGTGGTGACTTCCTTGGGAATCAAAAAATATTTTGATCATTTAATCAGCGGAACTACGTTAAAACACCCAAAACCTGCACCTGATGTATTCTTAAAAGCTGTCAAGGAATTAGGAGTTCCTACAAACGAATGCATCATTATAGAAGATTCTTATAGTGGCCTTATGGCTGGAAAAGCTGCCGGCATTCCTGTAATCGGATTTACTAATCCTAATTCCGGAAACCAGAATTTATCGGATGCTTGTATCGTTGTAGAAGGTTTTGAAGAAATTGATTACAACTATATCAATCAGATTCATGCAAGAGTAAATGGAGAGCCAGTTACTATAGCCAATACCTCCCGATTAATTATAAGGGAACTTTCTGAAAATGACTTGGTGGATCTAAAAAAAATATATGCACAACCTGATGTAAACAAATACATTAAAGACATTGATAATGACTTAGACATAGAAATAGAAAAGCAGAAGGCTTACATAAATAATGTTTATCCTTTCTACGGTTACGGTCTTTGGGGTATATATCATAAAGAAACTGGTAAATTAATTGGCAGATGCGGAATCCAAAATAAAATAATTCAAGGAAAAGAAGAAATTGAATTAGGTTATCTTTTATCCAAGAATTATTGGGGACTTGGCTTTGCATCTGAAAGTGGGAAAGCTGTTCTTGATTATGCCTTCCACATCTTACACTTTCAGAGAATTGTAGCAGTCATTGATCCATTAAATTATAGTTCCGTTAAAGTAGCTGAAAGAATCGGAATGTCTAAAGAAAATACGGTTATTATAAACAATAAAGAGTATCTTCTCTATCATATTGAATTTCCAGCTTCATAACAAGTTTCTCTATAAAAGTATTGACAATATGAGCCAAATAGAGATAGACTTTATATAATATATGTAATCATTCCATTGTTTTATTTACCAAACCAAAGGAGTATAGCTAATGGAACTAAAACGAAATACAAAACAAAGGCAATTAATTCTAGATATATTAACCAATTCCTCTAGACCTATGTCAATTAATGATATATATCATAAAATAATACACGAAATACCTACTATCGCGAAATCAACCATTTATCGAAATATTGATTCCTTATTAAGTCAAAATCTAATTGATAAGTACTATTTGAACGACAATGAATTGTTCTATCAAATAAAGGATAATTCAAATCATCATAAACATTATGTAATATGTGATAGTTGTAAAAAGATGTTTGACTTGCCGCTATGCCCGATTCATGAAATTGAAGATGCTATGAAAAAAGAAGGATTCTCTATTTCAGATCATTATATACAAATATCCGGAACATGCAGGGACTGTTTGAAAAAGAAAAACGAGTAGTTTAATACTTTTAAACTACTCGCTTCTTAATAATCTTATAATTAACGATTATTATTGTTATTTACTTTGTTTTCAATGGCATCTTCTACATTACCAACTGCACCGCCAACGGTATTATC
Organism: Anaerocolumna sp.; assembly: GCF_032079385.1. Classification (NCBI taxonomy): domain Bacteria; kingdom Bacillati; phylum Bacillota; class Clostridia; order Lachnospirales; family Lachnospiraceae; genus Anaerocolumna; species Anaerocolumna sp. Next base: position 84,343 of record NZ_DAMAUC010000017.1, on the reverse strand, counting down.
TCTGGTTCCATCGATTGTTGTTCCGTTTGTTGTGGTTCCGTTAGTTGTAGTACCATTAGTTGTAGTACCATTGGTAGTAGTACCGTTTGTAGTACCATTTGTAGTACCGTTAGTAGTACCATTTGTTGTTCCATTTGTTGTTCCATTTGTTGTTCCATTTCTATTATCATCTACATTCGTACTTCCAGTGCCATTACGATCTGATGTAGTTGAATTATTAGTACCTCTGCCAGTATTACAAGCAGTAAAAGATAGGAAAGTTAAACAACAAACAGCTAATAATAGATATAGTTTTCTTTTCATGGATACTCCTCCTATAAAATTATTTCATTTTACTCGTTTAGTATCCCACTGATTTTTCTATATTATGCATATTAGAAATGCTTGGATTTAATTTGCTTCAAAAATTCATTATTTATTAAATTCGGTCATATGATTTCGAAACCGTAATGGCATATTATTCCTTTGAAGTTTATGATTCACTCTTGCTTCAATTCCAATTGTTTCAAAAAAAGTTTTCCAAAGACTTTGAAATTCTTCTTCTGCATCGGAAAGATTTCCTATGTTATCTAAATTCAGATGTTCTCCCACTGTATAGATCCAAGGATAACCGACCTTATGAACAATAGCGTTTTTTCTTTTTTCATCATAAATAACAAAATTCTCATTAGATAGTCTATCCGAAAAATGAGGCGCTATTAATCGTATTACATCATTTTTAGGATTTATTTTTGCTAAAAGTATATGATTATTGATTTCTTTAAAGCGTAGGAACCCTAGATAATGATGGGCTTCATTGGATACATTCCTGTTCATCTCAAATAAACTCATAACAGTATCATTACCTAAATGATTTACCACCTTCGCTCCCATGGAAAAACCAAGAATTAAGAATCGATATACAACGTCTGCCTTTTCCGCTCTTTCAGACCAGATTCCATTACAAACCATGTCATATGCTTCCATAGATATCTTTTCTTTTATTGCTTTTGCAACCTTAAGAGCTTTTTCTTCATTGGTTTTAACATGAATATATTCTGAAAACAGTTCAAAATTTCTTTCATTTCCATATTCCGTAGAAACTTCAATGCGATTATATTCATGTCCATATCTGCTGCTCCATGCATCATAAATAGCGGTAAATATTCCTTCCCCACTATCTTCACATATATAGATTCTTTTATTCTTCATAATAGCCTCGATTCGGATATTTTATGCCTTTTATTACGATAATAACTTTGTGCCGGCAGAAAGTGTTAACCTGGTTCCTTAAATTTTGGTATATCATACTTAAAATTAACATCATCAAATAAAGACATTTGCTGATAAGTTATCTGATCTCCAATACCTAAAGGAAGTTTTTCTTTTAAGCCAATAAGCTGATTAGTAATATAATTTTCCTCTATCTTTGTGGGATACATCATCTTTCCATTACATGTGATAAAATATAATGCTCTTTTTAATACAACACCCATTTTCTTAAGTGCCTCAAAGGACAATCTGGTAGTTTTCCTTGCTTTTACGATTCTCCCGGCTGATTTTACACCAATTCCGGGTATTCGAAGAAGGGTGTAATAGTCTGCTTTATTCACTTCAACAGGAAATACCTCCAAATGCCCCAATGCCCAGTTGCACTTGGGATCCAGCAGCACATTAAAATTAGGCCTGTCCTCTGACAAAAGCTCAGAGGCAGAAAAACCATAAAACCTTAATAGCCAGTCAGCCTGATATAATCTGTGCTCCCGCAGTAAAGGCGGACCGCCCGGTAAAATCGGCAAAGAATTGTCTTCATTAACACGAATAAATGCAGAGTAAAACACTCTTTTTAAATCAAAGTTCTGATATAAAGCCTCCGCAACGGATATAATTTGATAATCGCTTTCGGGAGTTGCTCCTATAATCATCTGCGTACTTTGTCCTGCCGGAACAAATCCCCTATTCATGGAAGGTCTTTTTACCAGCCCTAATGTTGAGGAATCAGGGCTGGTAAGATTAAAGTTATGGGATGTATCATTCAATATAACCTGTGGTTTACTAATGTTATTATGGCTGCAGCCCTGGTAAGAGTACGGTTGAACAGATAAGGGCTCCAAAACAGTTAAAGATGATGCAACCGAATCCATATTATTATAAATAGATTTATTATTTTCATTCATAAAAGGAAGATGTAAATTTTCATTCCTACCCAGTTGTATCTGCTTCATTGGTCTTAATATGTTCTTACGGGTTTTATGCGGCGCCAATGCCTTTAAGCCATCAGCTGTGGGTAATTCAAGATTAATACTCATTCGGTCGGCATACCAGCCTGTTATCTCAATAAGAGCCGGATCCGCACCAGGAACAGCTTTACAATGAATATATCCATTAAAATGATAAACTTCACGTAACAGTCTTAAAGATTCACACAATAATTCCATGGTATGATTAGGACTTTTTATAACTCCGGAGCTTAAGAACAAACCCTCAATGTAATTTCTCCTGTAGAATTCCATTGTTAATGTTGCAATCTCATCAGGAGTAAAGGAAGTTCTTACTACATCATTTGAAGATCTGTTAATACAATATTTGCAATCGAAAATGCATTCATTGGTATATAATATCTTAAGGAGAGAAATGCATCTTCCATCTGCCGCAAAGCTATGACATATTCCTGCAGCCACAGCATTCCCCATTCCCGGTCCTGCTGTACCTTTCCGGTCCACTCCGCTAGAGGTGCAGGCTACATCATACTTTGCGGCATCTGTCAATATTTCCAGTTTTTTTTGTATGGATAAATTTTCTTGAATTATCATAGTATTAATTCCTTTGCAAACATTTGTTTGTTTTTATTATACTACGCAATTTAAAATTTATCAATACCTTTTAGAACGTTTGTTTGTATTTAATTATTTCTTTGACTTTTCTTCTTACTTACTACTAAGGATAGGGCAAATAAAGCTGCTGCAAAACCAATCTGTATTAACATATATATAAAGATATTATTTATATTTTCATGATTGCTGCCATTTAGTTTAGCGATAGAATCATTTCCTCTTATAAACCAATAAACAGGGGTAAAGCTTGCAAGTTTCAGTACAAAATCTCCCATCAAGAATTGTGGTACAAAAGCTCCGCTTAAGAAGCTTAGACCTAAAGGTAATACAGAAGAAATAGCCTGTGCAGCCTGCCTGCTTTTAATTAGCATTGCTATCAGATAGCTAATTGCCATTGCACTTATAGAAAATATAATTAGATTTAACCAATATAATAATACATTTTCCGTTATACCTTTATCATTATTCAAAATTACACTAAGTATGATAAACAATAAATCAAAAGCCAATACAAATATTATATTTCCAACTATTAATTGAGCATTCATATTTTTAATTGATATAGGTGCCACGGTATTTCTTCGTAATATATCAATATTATGAAAAGTTACCATAACCATCCCAATACCAAGCAAGCAACAGCTTAAAAGTACATACGAAGCATAATTAAAATAATAATTTGCAAATTCATAACTTTTCGTATCTTTTGTTGATTTATCGATGGTTACCTCAGTTTTTACATTTACATCTTCACGAATATAAGACATTAACTGTTCTTCTGTAATACCCGGCACAGCTTTTAAATAACTCCTGCCAGTATTCAAATAGTTATTAACAGCAGCATCTACCGCTGTTGTATATATGGAATCCGGAACAGATTTCTTTTCAACTGCAACCTCTTTTCCCATTAAATACTCTTCACCAAAATTATAAGGAATGGTTAAAACGTATTCCACATCACGGAAAAATAGGGCGTCTGTAATTTTCATCTCGTCCCTGCCTAAATCTTTAAAGTCACAAAATTCCTTTAAGTACTCTATAAAATCCTGGACAATTGGACTGTCTTTATCATAATTAACCAATGCGGTTTTTACCTTTGACTGTTTAAAATCCGTTATTTCATTTCCTTGAAATCTTGATAAGATTATAATTAATGCGGTAAATATAAATGCATATATGGCAATGGATACCCATGAGTTTTTTAATAATTTAATATAAAGTTTAAATACTTGCATACTCTTTCCTCCTTATCTTAAAATACGCAATACTTGTAAAAATAATAGTTAAAACAAAGAGTAAGAATATATTCAGATAAAACCTGTCATACTCATCATAATAATACAAGCTATAAAATGCATCTGTAATTAAGTTAGAGGGATTAATAAATCCCAGGAATGGTACATTTTTTTGAACCATATACTTCACCTGAGTTGACATCATACCTGCTAAAAATCCTCCACCCATAACTATCGCAGATAAAATAGCTTCTTTTGCCTTTAAATTAGCTTTTATTATTACACCAATCATTGCCCCAAGAGAAATACCACAAAGAGAGCCCATTAAACAGATAAGAAGAATATAGTTTAGCTGGCCTCCAAATACAATATTGAGCACGCGAATCAGAAAAGCCAATAAAAATAAGATACTTATAAAATGCAGTGTAAATGCTGCCAAAAGGTTACATAACAACAATTTCATTTTATGAGTTGGTGCTACATTTATTCTTGCTGCAATATTGGATTGGTCAGCTTGAATATTTACAACTTCCGTAAGTCCCCAACTAGCTCCAAATATACAGGTTGTAGCTATTAAAGTATAAAAATAAATTAATATATTATCCGGATTCTTATTTTCAGCTCCCCCATCTACAATAAAGTTTTGAAATAAATTGGTAATTAGATTAATTTGTCCATCCTTTACTATATCAGGATTTAGTTGAATAATATGGTTAATAGTTTGACTTTTTTGCTCATAAGTATCAAGGAATGTCTTAATAATCGACTGGCGGAACCCATTGTTTTTAATGTACAATACTGGTTTATCATTAAAGACAATATAACCTTCTACTTTTTCCCTTACTAATAAATCTTTTACTTCCTCTAAGGTTCCTGTTTTAACTTCAAATAAACTCTTTCCTTCTGCAATCTCCACATTCTCTAATATATCTTTAAAAGGTAACACAGCATTTTCTTCTATAACCAAACCGATTGGTATACTTTCTATGCTTTCCGCTTTTGATAAATTATAAAATGCCATATAAAAAAATATGGATAATAGAATCGGAAAACCAAAAGACCAAAGTATGGTCTCTTTATTCTTTAATAAACATTTTAATCTGGTTCTATATAATCTAAAAAACATATTGACCTCAATTCTGGCGCTTTAGCACCTTTTAATCATAACGGCAGCTTTCTACATCCGCACAAATTGCCTATCTTTCTTCTTAAAACCACCGGTTAGTCCCTTAATTCCTTTCCCGTGATTTCAAGGAATACATCATTTAAGGTCGGCATCTCCGTATAAATCTTACCGAAATTTATTTCATTTTTTTGTAGGTAGTCAAGAACGTGAATTAAATTGTTTTTACCTTTTTTAGACTTTATTTCTAAAATGTTATTACTATATAAAGCTGCAGAAATATTCGGTATTTTTTTTATTTCTTCAATTTGTTCTTCATTTAGATCATAAGCTTCTACCGTAATCTTTTCTCCTAAAGAAATCATCGCTTTTAATTCATCTTTATTGCCGGTTGCAAGAACCTTACCCCGATCAATAATGGATATTTTGCTGCATAACATCTCAACTTCTTCCATATAGTGTGAAGTATAGATAATCGTAGCTCCATTTTCATTTAATTTCTTAATTCCTTCCAATATCTTATTCCTGCTTTGAGGATCCACGGCAACGGTTGGTTCATCAAGAATAATAAGCTTAGGCTTATGGGCGATTCCACAGGCTATGTTCAACCTTCTTAGAAGACCTCCGCTTAATTTTTTAGGATGGAATTTAGTAAAATCCTCTAAAGAAACAAAAGAAATTGCCTCCTCAGTAAGTCTTCTTACTTCACTTTTATCTTTTACATATAAGCTGCAAAAATATGATATATTTTCATATACAGTAAGCTCATCAAATACTGCTACATTCTGCATAATGATACCAATATCTTTCTTAATGTCATAGGCATCGGGACTCATCTTTTTCCCAAAGATCTCAATGGTGCCCTTATCATACTTTAATAAGGACAATATACAATTTATAGCCGTTGTCTTACCAGAACCATTAGGACCCAGTAAGCCGAAGATTTCTCCTTCCTCTACGGTTAAATTCAAATGATCCAGTGCCACCAGTTTATCATATCTTTTAACAAGATTCTTTACATCTACAATTACCATAATTAACCTCCACTCATATCATATTCTAGGTACCTATTACCAACTAAGTATACTATAACTTACCATAGTAAATTTTCAAAGTGAACAAAGTCATTATTCTTTATGACAAATGTAACTTACATTTATTGATTTATTTTTATGGATTTGCTATGATTACATTAGATTAAAAATCAGCGAGGTTAGGTTAAAATTCTTTCAACCGGAGGTTTGTGTTATCCACAAAGTATCCAAACTGAGGAAGGAGCAAGGTAATAATTATGTTAGAGATTCAAGACAAAGCACTTTTATTTATATGTTCCTTTGCCTTATACATGCTAGAAATTGAAGGTGATTATGCAATTATTCCTATTATCATTGCCGTGTTTTTTACCAGTTTAAACACGTATTTTGATAATCGTAAACTAAAACTTGCTTTTTTCCTTATTTATATTGGATGTTGTCAATTACTACCTGACTGCTATATTTTCTTACCGTTAATTATGTATGATATAGCACTATATGACTATCAAATATTGGCCACCTTGACCTTTATACCTTTGTTTCTCAATTTTCATGAATATAATATGAGCATTATCATATTTAACTTTATATTTTTCATATTAGCATGGGCATTAAAATATAAGACTATTTCTACTTCCAGATTACAGCAGGAATACATTGAACTAAGAGATACTACAAAAGAAATGTCCATTTTACAGGAACAAAAGAATCAAAGTATATTAGAAAATCAGGATTATGAAATCAATCTTGCAACTTTAAATGAAAGAAACCGTATCTCTAAAGAAATACATGATAATATCGGTCACCTGCTTTCAAGATCCCTTTTGCAAATCGGTGCTCTTTTAAGAATATCTAAAAACGAAACCGTCACGGAAGGCTTAACATTATTGAAAGAATCCATCTCTGCCGGAATGGACAGCATTCGAAATAGTATTCATAATATGCATGAGGAATCCATAGATCTATATACTCAAATAGAAACTGTAGTAAAAGAATTTACTTTTTGTAATATTAACTTTGAATATGACTTAAAAGCAACTCCTGATACTAAATTAAAATATACATTCATAGCAATTATAAAGGAAGCTTTATCAAATATCATGAAACATTCTAATGCAACAAAAGTTATGGTTGTTTTAAGAGAGCATCCGGCTATGTATCAGTTGATTATATCTGATAATGGGACTATGGATATAAACAAAAAAGAAGTACTAAACAAAATCATACAAAATCAATTATATTATGAGGGTATTGGACTTCGAAATATAACTGATCGTGTGAAAAGCTTTCAGGGTAATATAAATATTAATTTGAATGACGGATTTCAAATATTTATAACCATTCCAAAAGAATATAATAATAAAAATAAATTGTAATTAATATAAATAAATTAAAATCAAAAAAGCAATGGTATAAATAAATATGAAGAAAACTTCTTCGTCCATTACTTAAAATACTATTAAAAGTATCATGTATGGAAGGTTGAAAGAAAGTAAAAATAGAGAGGTTACCACAAAATGATTCTTTCAACTTAATTTTTTCTTGTGGTATCACATCTTTAGTTCGATGTGATGTAAGAGGGTGGATATATGAAGGTGTTAATTATTGATGACGATAAATTAGTGTGCTCTTCTCTGAAAATTATATTGGATTCGGATGATGACATAACCGTTATTGGTACCGGTAATGATGGTAAAGATGCAATTAAACTATACGAAGAATTAAAACCGGATGTCTTATTAATGGACATACGGATGGAAACTATGACCGGTCTGGAAGCCGGTGAGATTATTTTAAAAGATGATAAGAATGCAAAAATTCTCTATCTGACCACTTTCCTAGATGATGATTATATCATTAAAGCTTTAAATATCGGTGCAAAAGGATATATGCTAAAACAGGATTTTGATAGTATCGTACCAGCTCTACATGCCGTACATAAAGGGCAGAATGTATATGGTAATGAAATCATCACAAAACTACCTAACCTACTAAATCAAAATAACCCTGCAAAAACTTATTCTTCCTATGGCGTTACAGATAAAGAATACGAGATTATTTGTAAAATTGCTGACGGCCTTTCAAACAAAGAAATCGCCGATATTCTATTTTTAAGTGAAGGAACTGTAAGAAATTATATTAGTTTGATATTAGAAAAGCTGAATCTTCGGGATCGTACACAGATTGCTATTTTCTATTATAAGAATAAATAATATATTTTTTATTCTGAACAATCTATTATAATCTTAAAAACAGGTAGATACCTAAAGGATTTAATAACTAGGTAGGAAAGAAAGAAAATTATTTAATTCCTCCAACAGTGCCATACGTCAGACTATCTAACGATTATGCTTTATGTTTTAATATAACAACTCTATATATAATCTATAATTGGATACACAACTTTATAACCCTATGCATTGCTACCAAAAATGAAGCGAGAGGAAGGGATTATCTTTCCTGCTCGCTTTATTTCAATTCATATAGTAAGAATATAAAATTTCATCTGATAAATATTGCTCCACTGGTAAAGAGTTGTTTTTAATATTAATTAATTTGATTGTTATGATATTATTTTTTTCAGCTATCTCATAGCTTTTAGAAAACCTTTTATCAGGAGATATGGCATATTGCTTTATTGGAAGATATGCCCATGAACGAATTTCTTTGCACTCAGGATCATAAAACAGTATTTTAGTATATAATTCGTTTTCATTCCAATAAAAAAATTTTAAAATAGTTTTTTTATTTGAATCAACCTTCGACAAAAATGTTGAGATTACTTTATTTTCTTTAGGTTGCACTCCTGATATATTGATAAAACCATCGCTTTCAAGTTCTTCTTCTGTAATTGACGGGGTGAGAGAATAAAGAAGTTTTTCTATACTACCCGCAGATATAGAATGATTTTTCACTATTACGTATATAACAGTTATAAATATACCAAATAAACCTAATAGCACAAAAATATAATGTTTTTTTCTCATTTCATATTATCCAATCTTTTGCACATATGGGCTTTCGTAAGCTAAAGTTGAAAAACCCAATTACCAGATACTTCATATTATATCTTATTCCATCCAAAAGTCAACCATATTTATACATTCATTTACAAATTCGAAATCTCTAAATAAATTTCATAAAAGTGATAAGTATAATAAAATTAGGAGTTATTTCTTGTACATTCTTTATTAATGTATCTTAGCATGTTACCTTGAAGTTTCACTTCTGTTTCCTATAGATAGCCTTCTATATAATATCAAGAATTTTCTATTTCAATATATTTAGCTTAACCAAAATGAAATAAGTAAGAATACTCCAAAAAACAATAAAATCATCATTAAAGCAATGGGTAAAATAGCCTGTAACGCGCCCAAAATCATAGCCATTCTTTCTTTTCTGGTCAATTTTAAATCGGATAAATTTTTCCTTTCTGTGGAATATTTATTGGGTGTATGCCAGGAAAATCCCTCTATATTCATATCCGCAATGGATCTGCCATCATCGATAAATTTATCTTTTTTATTTGAAACCTTTTTATTGTCTTTTTCATCCTCTACTTTATTTCGTTGAATGATTTTTTCAACCTCTTTAAAATCACTCATACAATTCCTCCTTTCTTTCAGCCAAAGCAGATATTCCCCATGCCTCCAGGCATGTTTTTCCGACAGGTAAGTTCTGCCTACAGACAAGTTTATCCGCTTCTGCTGCTTACTTATAGCCTCATTTCCACTTCGTAACTCTATCTTACTTTATTATTCACCCTATGTCTACCAATAAAATATCAATAAAAATAAGTACTGTTAAGCGATTGCTTTGCAGTACTTATATTCAATGGAAAAATCAGATTTATGATTCTTCCATTATTTATATAAATGACAAGCTACTTTATGTCCTGGTGTCATTTCTTTAAATTCCGGAGCGTCTGTTTTACAAATCTCCATACACTCTGGACAGCGAGTACAGAATTTACATCCCTTAGGTGGATTAGCCGGAGATGGTAAATCTCCCTGAAGAATGATTCGCTGCATCTTAACTGTTGGATCCGGCATAGGCACGGCACTAAATAATGCCTTAGTATACGGGTGCAGGGGATCACTAAAGATATCCTCTTTTGAACCGTATTCTACCATATTACCAAGATACATTACACCAACCGTATCTGATATATGTTCAACAACAGATAAGTCATGTGAGATAAATAAATAAGTATAGCCATATTTATCTTGAAGGTCTTTTAACAAGTTAATAATCTGTGCCTGAATAGAAACATCCAGCGCAGAAACCGGTTCATCACACACAATAAATCTTGGACGAAGTGCAATTGCTCTTGCTATACAAATTCTTTGTCTTTGACCACCGGAGAACTCATGAGGATAACGCTCATAATAATGAGTTTGTAATCCACAATCCTTCATAACCTGTAAAACATACTCTTTTAATTCACTTCTTGGAACTATTTTATGTGCGCTTACTGCTTCTCCTATAATTGCACCTACTGTAAGTCTTGGACTTAAAGAGGAATAAGGATCCTGGAATATAATCTGAATTTGTGGTCTTAGATTTCTTAACTGTCTTCTTGACAATTTGGATAAATCCTGTCCATTAAAGATTACTTTTCCATCTGTTAACTCATGTAAACGTAAAATGGTTCTGCCAATGGTTGTTTTTCCACAACCGGATTCTCCAACCAATCCCATAGTCGTTCCCTGTGGGATATCAAAGGATACATCATCAACAGCTTTTAAATACTGAGTTGGACGGCCTAAGAAATCTGTTCCAATGGTAAAATATTTCTTAAGATTTTGAACTGATAAACATATCTCACTCACTTTGCCACCTCCATACTGTCATTATCCTGTGTATTGGTGTCATCATACAAATAGCAGGACACAAGGTGTGTATCACTAAACTTTCTTGTACTTGGATATGGTCCTTCACATGCAGTGTGACAACGGTCGCAGCGATCTTTAAAATAACAGGTTTGGGGCATATTAATAGGATTTGGTACCTGCCCTGGAATACTGTACAAGCGATCCACTTTTTTACTTACTACCGGCTTACTCTTCATAAGACCAACAGTGTATGGATGCTTAGGGGTTAGAAAGATTTCCTTTGCAGTACCCATCTCAATAATTCTTCCTGCATACATTACAACAACAAAATCAGCCATCTCTGCTACTACACCAAGATCATGTGTAATTAACATAATGCTGCCCTTTATTTTTTCACGCACCGAACGAAGTAAGTCAAGTATCTGTGCTTGAATGGTAACATCAAGTGCTGTTGTGGGTTCATCTGCAATAATTAACTTTGGATTACAAACAAGAGCCATAGCAATCATGACACGCTGTCTCATACCACCGGACAGCTCATGAGGGTAATTATCATAAACGCCTTCTGGGCGGGCAATTCCTACCTGTGTCAGCATTTCAATTGATTTCTTTTTTGCTTCTTCTTTTGTTGCTCCCGGATTGTGAAGTAAAGTAACCTCATCCAATTGGTAACCAACAGTGAATACCGGGTTTAAACTTGTCATAGGTTCTTGGAATATCATTGCAATATCCTTGCCACGTATTTGTCTCATGGCATCACTTGGCATCTTTGCTATATCATAACATTTTTCTCCGTCATTGTAACGAATAGAACCTTTTACAATTTGTCCCTGAGGTGCTTGTACCAACTGCATTAAAGATAAGCTAGTTACACTTTTTCCACATCCGGACTCACCAACAACACCCACTGTGCTATTGGCAGGAACACTAAAAGTTACACCATCTACTGATTTTACAGTTCCGGCATCCGTAAAGAAATATGTATGTAAATCATCAAACTCAACTATGTTCTTAGGATCTTTCATTGTAGTTAAGTAAGTATCTTCGCTCACATTCTTTCTATTTTTCTTAGCTTCTAATTCCTTTGTCGTTTTACGATTATATTTTGCAATTGCTCTTTCTTCTTGACGGGATATATAATGCCCGTTATCTTTTTTTGCTTTCGCCATAGCATTATCCTCCCTATCTCTTCATTTTTGGATCGATTGCATCACGCAAACCATCACCTACAAAGTTAAATGCCAATACTGCAAGTACGATCAAAACACCCGGTGGAATCCACAGGTTTGGATAGTATTGCAAAATACTTTGTCCTTTGGAAGGATCCGCAAGTGAAATCATGGTACCCCAAGCTGCTCTTGGTATCTGTACACCAAGGCCCAAATAAGATAGAGTTGCTTCATATAAGATAATACTACCAAGGCCTAATGTCATTTGTACTATTAGCTGAGGCATAACATTTGGAATTAAGTGTCTGAATATCTTCGCTTTTGCAGAAATACCGGTAGCTTCTGCTGCAACCATATATTCTTGTTCACGTAAAGATAGAATCTGTCCTCTTACCATACGCGCAATTCCTGCCCAACCTATTAAAGTTAAAAATCCCATAAGGAAGTAAATTCGATTGTTTACCGGCATGATGCTTACAGGCAAAGCCGATAACACAGAGGATAATACGATTAAAACAGGCATCGTCGGAATACAATTTAAGATATCCACTATTCGCATGATAAGCATATCTATTTTTCCGCCAAAGTAACCGGACATTCCACCGAATATAATACCTAGTATGGTTTCTAAAAATACAACTAAAAAACTGATCGTTAAGGAAATTCTTCCACCATACATCAGACGGACAAATACATCCATTCCATTGGTATCTGTTCCAAGCCAATGCTGCATAGATGGTGCTGCCCTATAATTATCAACACCTGTAGATACATCAAAATATTGGTATTTCTCACCATCTGCTCCTACAAATGTTTCTGAGGTAGATACATTTACTTCCGTAGGAATTGGAAAAACCTGAGTCTCCCTGTATGGAATAAATAACGGACCCAAATAACTAAATAAAAATAAAAATACTATAATAATTAAGCCAACCATAGATAACCGGCTTCTAAAAAAACGCTTCACTACCAAACGCGTTGGCGACAATGCACGAACACTATCGCTCAGGCTCTCATGCTCTAACTCCGCTGCCTGAACATTGGTATTATTTTCTTTACTCATCTTCAGACCTCCCTATTGCAGTTTTACACGAGGATCCACAATTGCATATGATACATCCGCAAGAATGGTACCTAATACTGTCAGCACAGCTAGAAACATCATATATCCCATAACAAAGGGGATATCTCCCTGTAGTATTGCTTTATAAGATGTGGAACCGATACCGGGAATTGCAAACACAGTCTCCGTAATCATAGCACCACCAAATAAGCCCGGAATACTTCCACCAAGCATAGTTACTATAGGAATTAAAGTATTACGAAATGCATGTTTATAAATAACCACCTTATCAGACAACCCTTTTGCCCTTGCGGTACGGATGTAATCGGAATTTAATACTTCTAACATATTAGTTCTTGTGTATCTCATCAAACCACCAATGGACAAAACTACAAGGGTTACCATAGGAAGTACCATATGATGAATGATATCAAGAACTTGTTCAGGACCTGATAAAATCTTTGTTGCATCAGAAAGTCCCTGTAAAGGAAACCATCCAAGCTGAATTGAAAATAACCGCAGCAGTAAGGCTCCAAAGAAAAATGAAGGCAACGAGATACCAGTCATAGCTAACACCGTAACGGTATAGTCAACCGCTCCGTACTGTTTCGTCGCTGCGACGATACCAAGCGGTATAGATATAAGTATGTTTAAAATCAAAGCTACTAAGGAAATACTAAATGAAATCCACATATACTTTTGAATTACTTCTTGAACCGGGCGCCCATATACAAAGGACACACCAAAATCACCACGAACCGCTCTTGAAAGCCATTGTCCGTAGCTTTTCATAATTCCACCAAAGGAACTGTCTCCAATTCCATATAATTCTTTCATTCTTTTAACGTCTTCTTTTGTCAATTGACCTTGAGCAACTTGCGCAGACGTATGCTGATCAATATAGTCAGCAGGCATCATTCGGATAATAAAGTATATAATAATGGATACTCCTAACAGAATGACGATTGATATTGCAAGTCTTTTGCATATATATTTGAACATGTCTTTACCCCACGATATATGAAGGGGGGCGAAAGCCTAAGCCCCCCTTTCATCATTTTTTAAATTATACTTTTGTAAAAATCTTATAAATTATTTATCAAGTAAGCTAACATCCCAGATAAAATCTATTGGTCCCATGTAAGGTGTAGTTTTCTCTGCTGGAGTTATGCTGCCTGGATCAACAACACTCTTGTTGTAAACATACATGTTCTTTCTTTGATAGGTTGGTAATTCAACCGCCATTTCCATAGCCTTATCAAGTGCTTCTGAATAAATTGGTTTTCTCTCATCTACATTAAGGGTAGAACGGCCTTGTTCTATTAATTCATTTAAACGAACTAGAATTGCTTTTTCTTCTTCAGTTCCTTTTTCAAACTTATAATAAAGTCCAGTAGCCTTTGGAGAACCAGCTTGATTTTTGGCAGGGTCAGAATGCCATGTCTGGAACATATCTGGATCAATGGTTGCCTGCCAAGCTGCTGCCCAAACAAAAAGTACATTTTCTTCTGTTTTACTTAAAAGATTTTGATCAATATCAATTATAACTTCTACACCAATTTTTTCTAATACTTCCTGTGTTTTTAAGAATACCTGACCAGCTGGGTGTTTATCTGCATCAGACGGAAGTGTAAACTTAAAGGATGGCTTGCTGCCGTCCGGTGCCAATAATTTACCATTTGCTGTTTCTGTATAACCAGCCTTTAAGAAGAAATCTTTCGAAGCTGCACCAGTTTCATCAAATGGATACATTGCTGTACTGCCTTCCGGATAAGCCCATGATACCTGGCTCATCGGCCTATGAATAACTGTAGCTAAACCACCTGGATAGGAACCTAATGTAAGTTCGGTATCCATAGCAGATAAAAGAGCACGTCTTACATTAATATCAGGAATAAGCTGTGAATTAATGCCAATGTAACCATAGCCTAAATTATCAACTAATACATAATTTAAGTGAGAATAAGAAGAATCAGAAGTAATCTGATTAATTACAGTTGAACTAGCTTGAGGCTGTGAAATATGAACCTCGCCTGTTAATACAGAATCTAGTTCAGATCCGCTATTAATTGTTTTTATTCTTACATATTTAACATTTGGAGCACCTAACATAAAGTTATCATTTGCTACAAAATAGCAGATACCATTCTCATAAAATTTATCTGCAGTCGGATTCTCAGAGTTATTAACATCTGTAACCTTATAAGGACCTGCGCCCATAGGTAAACCGTTGAACTCCTTTATTTCCATCATAAAATCTCTGCTAGAGAAATCAACGCCAAAATAATCAACGCCATTGGCTTTGTCATGTCTTTCCTGTCCTGCATAGTAATGCATTGGAGCAACATTGAAGGTAAAGTTCCAAATTGCCTTAGGGTCAACACCATTTAATACTACAGTAACAGTCTCACGTTCAACACCGTCAGAGCAAACTTCTTTCCCCTTAGTAATACCGCTGATGCTCTTAACAGTACCTTTGTTTGCTTCAAGATATGCTGCTTTTTCTTCTTCTGCATAAAAACTCTTTGCTTCATCTACAGTTGTATAACCGAATGCTTCATCAAATTCTACTGGACTAATTGCTTCTTTGATGCACTTCATTGAAGCATTAATGTAATCTTCTTCTGTGTAAGTACTCATTTTATCCACCGTTAAACCTGTAGATTCATCGATCACGTAAGCACCATTTTTGTAAGCAATTAGTTCTTTGCCTAGAGTACTTGCAGTATAGAAAAGAATTACAGATGGCTGTGCAGTTTCTAAGAAATCTTCCGGTCCCTCTAAGCCAAAATCTCCAGGCACATATCCATTTGCTATTAATGTACTACTATCACCTGCCACACTATTTTGAACAAGTTCCCATAACTTATCAACAACAGCTGCTTCACCATTACCGGCAAGTGCTGCTTCAACCTTCTTGCCAGCTGCATCTGCAAACTCAGTAATTTTAGCATCTGCTGAACTTTCATCTGCAATCTGAGTCTGATAAGCCTTTAAGCCTTCAATATTCATAGAATATAGGGTAGATGAGCCATCATACATTGGATCTAAAAATACATATAGATTGAATAGTACATCATCTGCTGTTACCACATGACCGTCACTGAAAGTAATTCCATTCTTAAGCCAGAATTTATATGTAGACTTTGACTGGTCATCACTTGTAGTCATCTCGAAATCCCATGCAGCTGAAGGCTGGTCTATCCCTGCCACCGGTTCAGCTAACTCATTACTTGTAATTAATTTAACCTGGGTATTCTCATAGACTTTACGATCAGGTTCACTTGTACCGAAAAATGGTGAAAACTTTCCGTCAAATGTTAATTCGCCAATAACAAATGGACTATTCTCATTTGCAGCAGTACGCTTAGTAGAAGCATCTCTTCTGCCTTCCGGAACATCCGGTTTTACTTCACTTTTCTCCCCGCCAGCTGTATCTGTCGGTGCTACAGTGGACTTAGTGTCATCGGGATCTTTCCCTTTCTTCCCGCATGCCGCTAATGAAAGAATCATCGTCATACAAAGAAGTAACGCTAATAATTTCTTTGATTTTTTCATAAACTACCTCCATTTTTAATTATTATAATCATAGCCTTTCGACTTAATTATCCAATGCTATTACCGATTATCGGTTCTTATGTTTGTTGATATGAAGTGCTTTAATAACTATCACACAACCTACTACATATGTATTACTTGCCTTCTATGGTTTCTAAATTTCCTGAAGTCGTTACTTTAACATTAATATTATTAAATATAGAATTTGTTATGGTTGTTGAATAATCACCAGCTACAAATCCAGATGCAACAATATCAATATTTAACGCCCCATCAGAAGATATTGTAATTCCGTCAAAAACACAATTCTCAATTGTTGTTCTCTTGGTACGCCCCGCTAATGCTCCTACACAAAGCTTAACATTGGTAGACTTGTCAATTACAATATTCGCATCCTTCATTGTTAGATTCATTATCTTAGCACCTTCTAATTTAGAAAATAATCCGTAAGATACCTCTTCTGCTTTTTTAGCAGCAATTCCAGAAACACGATTCTTTACATTTAGATTAAGATTTTCAATAGCATATCCGTTGCCATCAAATACTCCGCTAAAACCTTCAATTGGTGTCCAAACTTCCTTGGATAAATCCATATCATTAGCTAATATGTAATGTCCTTCCTTATTATCTGCCATTGCCTTTAAATCACTTACAGTTTTAACACGTTTTAAATCACCTTCTACAAATTTGCAGTAGATATTTATTTGAGCTTTTCCGCCATTTGAGTAATCGATATCGTCTTCTTCGATTAGTTGGTTAAATTCATATTTTTCTATACATTCCGGATCCTTATAATAATCAATTAAAGTATATCCTTGCTTCTTGGGTTCTGTAGATGTAGGACGCTTTAATTCACTTCCAACATTAATTGTCCATTTTAATAAAGGACTCTCATCAGGATTTGCTGCATCTAAGAAGTTAATAGATGGATTATCAGCCCATCTTGCATATAAAGATAAGCTCTTATCAACGGTAGACTCGTCAGAAATTCGGTCAGCTGAAAAATCCCATAAATCTTCTTCATTAAAATTATAAACCGTTCCATTCTGTGTTTCTTCTGTTGTATACTTGGTATACCACCCAACCAGTGACTTATCACCATTCTTGGGCTGTACCAGCATACCTGAAGTTCCGCTTGGCTCAAATAATAAAGAATTGTCTGCATAATAAACGACTCGTTTCTTTTCTTGATTGATATGACCACCTAAAGTATCGTATGTAACTACATATTCATAACCCTGTTCTTCCGGATGCACGAACAGGGAACTGGTTCCGACACTACAACCACTAAGAAGCAATGTTGAAGTGGCCAACGCCAATACCATAATTCCTTTTTTCACCTTGTACATATGTCCTCCCAAAATTATCCAAAATCTACGAATGTAAAAAAAGAGAAACCACCCCCATACCCAGGTATAAGAATGCTTCTTCGCAGATTTATTATGTAAATTTTACTAATTCAACTGATTATAGCAACTTTAGATGGAAAAGTCAATATTATATACCAAGAAGAATTATTTTTCCAGTAGAATTATTTTGACCCGTAAGAACAATAATTTTAGTCTTGACTTTTTTCTTAAAAAGTATCATAATATCTTTGGCAAGGTTGATAGTAACCCTTTCTTTGCCATATTAATTCGAGGTGTGGCTCAGATGGTAGAGCGCTGCGTTCGGGACGCAGAGGCCGTGGGTTCGAATCCCGTCACCTCGATCTTTATTTTATTAGCCGATACTAGTACGGCTGCTTCTTAGCTCTTTAGAAGCAAATTTGTACCATATATATTCTGCTGGAATAGCTCAGTTGGTAGAGCAACTGATTCGTAATCAGTAGGTCGTCGGTTCAAGTCCGATTTTCAGCTTACAGAAGGCTCTCAGGCCTTTTTTTATTGCAAAAAAGCTGTCATTCTAAGCCCTTGGGCAGAATCTGTTTATAAGATTCTAAACATAAAATTCTATATATCTGAAATTTATGCTTAGAATGACAGTTTATTGTTTTACAACATTATATTTTATAAACGAGCTTCTATTAAATAATATTATTCTATTAGTAGTTTTATACAATTATTTTTCCGAATAAACTATTCTCTGCTTTCTCCCATGAAGCATATCCCTACCGCACCAGGACCGGAATGCGCTCCTATGCTTGGACTTACGGTATTCACTATCACGTTGTTAGTATGCAGTCTTTCTTTTATTAATTTTACTATGTACTCCGCATCCTCTTGCGCATCACCATGAACAACACAGATTACATTGTCTTCTTCTTTATATTTACCCATTTGTTTTTCCATATCGTCTACAATTGTAATTAACGATTTTTTACGGCCTCTGGCAGTACCGGAAGAAACCAAGGCTCCTTCTTTATTCACAATCAACAAAGGTTTTATATTAATAATACTTCCTACGATTGCAGTCATCTTAGATACTCTTCCCCCTCTTTGAAGGTGAAATAAATCATTTACTGTAAACTGCACGCAAAAGTCTAATTTGTTAGCTTCAATCCATTCAGCAATTTCTTCTAAGGTCTTACCGGCTTCTTTTAACTGAACAGCTTTCATAACCACCATGCCTTCGCCCATGGACACATTTAAAGAATCCAATACAATAATCTTTACACCAGGATTTTCTTCAGATATTTCTCTTGCACCAGTTACAACATTGCTGTGGCCTCCACTAAGAGCAGAAGAAAAACTAATATGTAAAATATCTAAACCTTGGTCCGCATATTTTTGAAAAGTTTCCCTTATAACAGCCGGATTACTTGCCATAGTGGTGGGCATCAAACCAGTCCGCATCCTATCATAGAATTCTTTTGGAGTCAAGTTAATTTCGTCACCATATGTAATGCCTTCCAAATCATAATAATGAGGTATAATTCCAATCTTTTTTTCTTTTATGTAATCAGGTAATAAATCGCAATTAGAATCTGCAGTAATAACAAAATCTTTCATCTTACAACTTCTCCTTCTGTATATTTTTTTCAGATTTCCAAACATGATGTTGATTTCAGGCATCTCAAAAAATAGGTACTATTCTTTTGTAATAACACTATCCTATAAAATTATATTAGACCGTCTTTATGACAAAATTCAAGAATTCAGAACTTATAGCTATATTTTAACCGATTTAACACTATTAATCTACTATTATCTTATAATTTTTTTATTAATATTTTACTTAATTTTTATTATTTTTATAAATATAACGAATGTGTTTATATTTTCAGGAAAGTAACCTAACAATTTTGCCTTCATATAATACTATATAACTAAATATGGAGGAATATATGGGCGAATTTTTAAGAATTGACCACGTTAGTTATAACTACCATAATCTCGAGAGTGAAACTCCCGCTTTGGACGATGTTTCGTTTTATGTAAATGAAGGCGAATTTCTTGCTATTGTGGGACCTAGCGGATGTGGAAAATCGACCCTTCTATCGCTGATTGCCGGACTTATTGCTCCTGACAGCGGGGATATCTATATAAATGGTAAAGATATTAAATCATCTGGGAAAAATATTGGTTACATGCTGCAAAAGGATCATTTGTTAGAATGGCGTTCTACTCTTAAAAACCTTACTTTAGGTCTGGAGATTCAACATAAACTGACAGATCAGAGTTATTTGTTGATTAATGACATGTTAACTACTTATGGGTTAATCACTTTTAAAAATGCAAAACCATCTGAACTTTCCGGAGGTATGAGACAAAGAGCTGCTTTAATCCGTACTTTATTATTAGAACCTGATATTTTGCTCTTGGATGAACCATTTTCTGCTTTAGATTATCAAACCAGAATTGAAGTATCGGATGATATTTGGAGTATTATACGCAAAGAAAAGAAAACCGCTATATTGATTACACATGATATATCGGAAGCGGTTTCCATGGCGGACCGAATTATAGTTTTAAGTCTTCGTCCGGGAACCGTAAAACGTGTTATTCCCATAAACTTAACTGTAGAAGACAAAACTCCTTTTCGTTCAAGAAGTGCTCCTGAATTCAGGGATTACTTTAATTTAATATGGAAGGAGCTAAATAGAAATGAGGAAGAATAAAAACAAAATAAATTCTACTGAACTGGCTATTTCCGCTTCCCACCAGGCCTTTGTAAAAAAGCACATGAAGAAAATGCGTATCATACGAATCTATCAGATACTCATTATCACTTCGTTTATTGCATTATGGGAATTAACAACTCGGGCAAAAATACTTAACTCTTTTATCTTCAGCAGTCCCTCAAGAGTTGTAAAAACATTTCTGGATATGACTTCTGACGGAAGTATATTTTATCATATGGGTATTACTTTAATGGAGACTTTCGTCAGTTTTGCTTTAGTTATTATCATTGGCTTTCTGGCTGCAACTTTATTGTGGTGGAATGACAGTATTGCAAAAGTATTAGAGCCCTATCTTGTTGTACTAAACAGCCTTCCTAAGTCAGCATTGGCACCGGTTTTTATTGTATGGCTTGGAAATAACGTCAAAACCATTATTGTAGCCGCAATATCTGTGGCGGTATTTGGAACCATTATTAGTTTATACACCAGCTTTTCCAATGTAGAAGAAGATAAAATCAAATTAATCCGAACATTAGGAGGCAGCAAGAAAGATATACTGCTGAAAGTTATTATTCCAAGTAATATTCCTACTCTGATCAGCATTATGAAGGTTAATATCGGATTGTCTCTGGTAGGTGTTATTATTGGAGAGTTCTTGGCAGCAAAAGCCGGACTGGGATATCTGATTATTTATGGCAGTCAAGTATTTAAATTGGATTGGGTCATAATGTCCATTGTTATACTTTGTATTATGGCAACCTCTCTCTATCAGTTATTAGCTATTTTAGAAAAAAAATATGCAAATAGAATGTAAATAATTTTTATTATTAAAATACTGAAAGCCTATTTATTATAGACTATTTAAAAACAACATTAGGATTTTTAAATAGTCTATTAATAGATAGGCTTTTAATTCATTTAGTAACGTTCCACCGGTGCTGCAAGAACTGCCGTTTCCAGTGCACCATCTAAGTCCAGTATACCATATCCCCATATCTCATTTGGATAAGTCAGATTAGGATCCCTGATTGCTCCTCTGATTAACAATCTGTTTACGTCAATTCCATTCATTGTAAGATGATTTCCTCTTACAATTCCCCATTCAAGAAGTTGTGCAACTGTTCCTGTTGCATATGCTGCCGCTATTCCCGTACCGGATGCATTTACAAACGTCCCATCCACGCTGGGTGCATAGATGTTCTGACCAGGGGCTGCTGCATTTGGTTTAACAAGACTAACCTTAGTAAATCCTCTGCTTGAGTTTGGGTATATGGTTAAATCCACAGGATTATAAGCTGTTACTGCAAAAACCCATTCTACATTAGCTGGAGCTGATAAAGTGGTGTAAGGATTTGAAAGTAAAAAGTAGGTTTCTCCTGATGTAAATTTTTCAATCGGAAGCCATATGTGGTAGTTCATGTTTAAAAAACCTTCTTCAAATACACGCAACTGCCAAACACCTTGCTGGGGATTACAAAAGCGTAATAGCAAAAAGCTATCTCCTATTCTAGGTACTCTTACTTCATTATCTACAAATATAACCGTCTCACCATATTCCAGGCGAAGGGTATCCTGTTTCAATATTGTGGCAGGTATTCGGGCTACAAATGTACCGTCCGGTGCAATAATATCCGCTCCAAATATACTTGGAGAATCACCCCAAAGTTCCATAGAAAATCCATGCTCGCCTGGAGCCACATTAAGCTCTACTATCTGGTAACCAACCTGCGGATCCACTATTCCAAAAAAATGATGATCTGAATTTCCTTCATTTCCGGCCCCTACTACCACTGAATATCCAATAGCTTCATTTACATCTGTTAAATAATCACATAAAATGCATAATCCCATATGGGCTCCCTGAGATGTCCCCAGTCCTAAACATATTACCATTGGTCTTTTTAAATTAATGGAAACCTGCAACAAATATGTTATAGCCATCATAATATCATTTTCCTGATAACATACAGCAGATTCCGGTATGCAAAAGAATTCTTTCAGATAGGCCTTTGCAGGTTTTAATTTTACAACAGCAAATTCAGCGGAAGTTGCCACACCAGTAAAATCCGGATTGTTAGGATCATAACCTCCTGCAATTCCTGCCAGCATAGTTCCGTGTCCAATTTCATCTACACTGGGTACAACAGAATGGGGATCTTCACTTAATAGTGCATTATTAATCTGTTCCCTTCTGTACTCAGTGCCATAAAATAGATTACTGGGATAATTGCCGGTTTCTATCGTTTGATCCCATATAGAGACGATTCTGCTTGAATTGTTCTCATCTATAAATAATGGATTCGTATAATCAATTCCGGTATCAATCATGCCGATCAATACCCCCTCACCGTGAAGATTGTTCGCTTGTAACATACTAAGGGCAGTACTTTTCTGCATTTCCATTTTACCTGATGAAAGCAGACCATAGCATTTAGGAATTGCTTCATATGAAAATTTATATACACTATTATAAGTCATATTGGAAACTGGTATAAAGATTGTTGCATATTGATTGTTTATCCTATTTATAGAATATGGAATATCTATCGGAATAGGCTGATCAGTATCTATAATTAGATCTGCATAGTCATTACTGGTTATTTTAAATCTTTCATTGTCAGTCATATTAAAACCTTCGATTTTCTATTTACTAATATATATGTCTGAAAATAAAAAAAAATTAACAAAAATAAGGAACTATTCACCTTAGCAAACAGTTCCTTTCTGTAATTTCTTCTAGTTATTTTATTCTGAACTAATAACTGACAATTACTCCTCCATTATTGGCATACATAGTGCTGATTCCGGCTGTATTAACAATCAGCCAGTCTTTAAATGGTAATCTTTTTAATATTTCATCTTTAACATAGATTGCTCTTTCTAAATTGTTGCAGTGAGCTATGCCTAGCGTTTTATTAATAACACTTCCCGCATCTTCTTCAATAAGTTTTGCCATTAAACTCAATGCCTTTAGAATACCTCTTGCCTGACCTAATTTGTTAATAGTTCCTTCCGGTGTTGCCCCCATTACTGGCTTTATATTCAAAGCACTTACCAGTATGGCCTGCAGACTGGTCAATCTTCCATTCTTACGCAAAGTATCTAAATTCTCAAGTACAAATTTAGTATTCAGTTCATCCCTGTATTGTTCCACTAATTGAACGATTTCTTCAAAACTTTTTCCTTCTTCCCCATATTCATAAATCTTTTTAACAATTAATGTCTGCCCTACAGACGCACTTCTGGAATCAAATACTGCAATGTTCTTATCAGGATGTTCTTCTAAATATAGCCTTTTAGCAAGTAAAGCACTATTATATGAACCGCTTAGACTTGAAGAAAGAGTAACCACATATACATCCTCTTCCCCATCATACAGCTTCATATAAGTATCCGGTGATGGGCAGGATGATTTAGGACAGTTAGGACTCTTCTCTAACTTTTTCAAGAAATCCTCTTGATCAAAATCAGCATCATCATAAATAGTTTCTCCATCTAGCTGTATAGATAAAGGTACTAATTGAACCTTCATTTCCTTCTTCATATCTTCTGTTAAATCAGTACAGCTGTCTCCTATAATTTTATATGCCATAACCTATTCCTCCTAATATCTATATAACAATTATTCCACTAAATTCTAAAGTATAGTATCCCATATTATAGTTTTTTTCTCCAAATTTTTAACAAAGTCCCATATATTAGAAACATTAACTATATGGCATTTACTTTCTCACTATGTTATATGGTTTTTATTACTACTAATCATAGCACAAATTATTACATTTGAAAAGACTTTTTTTATAATTATTGAGTGCCTTATTTCAAAAAATAACGGTTTCTATAATAGGTATGTACTAATCTCAAAGTTTAACAAAGAGATGAAATAAAAGAGATGCTGCATATTTAAATTTTATAAACCATCTGAATTCTCTTCTGGCTTTTTAAATTAAATATACAACATCCCTTATGTCCACAACATAGTTAAAATCTACTTTGGCAAAGTATGCATCAGTAATTTATGTGGCAGTAAGCTGTGTCAAAGATAGGTTATTCCTATTTTGTCAAAAGTATCATGATATCATTGCTTCGTGCTATAAATTTGGTCATAGCCTCTCCATCTAATGGTTTGTGGCTTAGCATAGCCAAGTCATACAGTTGTTCACAAATCATAGGTACGTTTTGGCTGTCTTCATTTTCAAAAATGTATTGCACTAATTTATTGTTTGCATTTAAAACTAAAGTTTCATCATTGCCAAACATGTCAGGATTCATTCCGTACATATTATACATTTTCATCATTTCCTGCATTCTTCTTCCTTCTTCTGAAAGAGTAATCATAGAGGAAACTTTTTCATTTTTCAATTTCATGACTTTCACTTCAAGTTTGTCTTTATTCAAAACTTTTCGGAATAGTTCAGACAATTTATCATGTTGTGATTTTAGTGCTTCTTCATCATTATCTTCTTTAAAACTATCCGTAATATCAGCATCAATTCTTTGGAAACGATATGTTATTTCATGTTGTTCCAATTGAGTAATGAATGGTTGGTCAATATTATGTGTTAAGATAAGTGCATCAATACCTTCTTCTTTAAACATATTAATGTACTGGCTCTGCTGCTGTTCATTGGTAACGTAATATATAACATGTTTTTCTTCATCTTCTTTTTTATCAGAAGCTTCTGGTGCTTCTTCTGCATTTTCAACTTCTTTAGAGGAAGTTTCTACTGACTTTTCCTGGGTATTTTCTTCGGCAGTTTCCTTTGTATCTGCTTTCTCACTTGCATTTACATACTCAGGTAAAGTTATATATTTGCCTTCTAAATTCTTAAAGATTATAAAATCTTTCATCTTTTCTCTGAATTTATCATCTTTTAAGCAGCCAAATTTAATAAATGGACTGATGTCATCCCAGAATTTTTCGTAGCTTTCTTTTTCCACTTTATACATACCGGAAAGCTTGTCTGCAACCTTCTTGGTAATATAATCAGAGATTTTTTTAACAAATCCATCGTTTTGTAAAGCACTTCTGGATACGTTCAACGGCAGATCCGGACAATCAATGGCACCTTTTAATAACATTAAGAATTCCGGAATAACTTCTTTAATATTATCTGCTATAAACACTTGGTTGCAATACAGTTTAATGGTTCCCTCCAAAGAATCATATTCCGTATTAATTTTAGGGAAATACAAAATACCTTTTAAGTTAAAAGGATAATCCATATTTAAGTGAATCCAAAATAATGGTTCTTTATAGTCATGGAATACATTACGATAAAATTCTTTGTATTCTTCTTCGGTACAATCATTTGGATGTTTCATCCACAAAGGAGTTGTGTTGTTAATAGGTTCCGGTTTCTTTGGAACCTTCTTTGTTGGTTTCTCCTCTTTATCATCCTGACTTTCTTTATCAACTGCCTTGCCATCTTCTTTTACTTCTGCGTCAATAATATTATCATCATCTGCTGCCTTTTCCTCTGCGTCAGTATCTTCTACTTCTTCAAATTCTTCCGGCGCATTGGCATTTTTAAAATATATTTCTACCGGCATAAAGGAACAATATTTACTTATTATCTCTTTCGCTCGGTATTCGTTAGAGAATTCATAGCTTTCTTCATTCAGATACAAAGTGATCTCTGTTCCTCTTGTATCTCGTGATCCCTGAGTCATTGTGAATTCAGTACCGCCTTCTGACTCCCAATGAACACTTTCCGCACCTTCCTGCCAGGATAGGGTATCAATGGTAACTTTGTCAGCAACCATAAATGCAGAATAAAAACCCAAACCAAAATGTCCGATAATTTGATCTTCGTTGGCTTTGTCTTTGTACTTATTTAAGAAATCCGCTGCACCGGAGAATGCGATCTGATTAATGTATTCTTTTACTTCCTCAGCAGTCATGCCGACACCATTGTCAATAAATTTTAGTGTCTTTTCTTCCGGATTAACAATCACATCAATTCTGAACTTATTTTCCTCTGGAAGTGTTGTCTCTCCCATTAATTCTAATTTTTTTAATTTAGTAATCGCATCACTGCCATTTGATATTAACTCTCTAATAAAAATATCATGATCGGAATATAGCCATTTTTTTATAATAGGAAATATATTCTCTGAATTAATTGACAAACTACCTTGTTCCTTGTTCATGTAAATCGCTCCTTTTATGTTGAAATTTTTTTAATATACTATGTTCTTTTTAAAGTCGTTGAAAGAATAAAATTCTTTCAAACATGATGTCGCTTTGCGGCATATCTCAAATAATAGACGAAGAAGTTCAATAGATACTTATGTTGGAGTTCTTCCATATGTGAGGGTTATTTTTCTCCTTCACTCTTTCCTCGTTAGTAATAATATTAATACGGTAATTTTTATTTGTCAAGGGAAAATTAGCACTCAACAAAAGAGAGTGCTAGTAATCTATGAATATATCTCATATTCCATATATAATTTTTCTTTTGTGGATAGCTTTTCTAATTGCATTTAAGCATCTTCCACCGCAATTTCATAATGCCTTAGGAAATCTTTCACATATCCGTCCCATACTTGATCTAAGGTTTTATCTAAAGTAAAAGTTTTTATGGAAGTTCCTGTAATAATATAGAGGTTTTCTTTTTCATATTTTATATTTATAAACAATCCATTTATCTCTTCTTCCTTCATCTGGATACCTGATTTTTGAATTACTTTTTCAATATTTTCAGATGATAATGCAAATACTGTTTTTATAAATATTGGCAGCTTGCTGCCCTTTATTATGCTAAATGCAAAAGGCTTTATTTCACTCCATTTGGGGTATTTTCTTTCACCTAATATCTCTAACTCATCGTTAGAATAGAACTCTTTATTTAATCTTCCATCAATGTGAAAATGAGTAAAGGTACTTATATCTAATTCAGTTAACAAAAAATTGTCAAAAACATTGGATATTAAAAATTTAGACATAAAGTCTTTCACATCAATTATTTTTAAAGATATCATGTATATTTCCCTCCGTTTTGCAAAAACTAGTATAGCATGATATCACCCTGGTTCCAATGCATCGTATGCACTTTTATTTATGCATTAACCATTATTGCATAGAACGCTGTCAGATGGATGCACCATCGTATCCTAAGATCATGCAATAAGATATTTGACATCAAGGAGGGATATTTATCATGTATTTTGATCATTCCAAGAGAAGCTACTATCGCTTCCCAAGTAAAAATGGTGTTGTAGACTTCGATGAACCGACTTCTTATTATTTTCCGGATAAGAATTCCGTATCAGCCGAAGACTTAACCGGCAGCTTCTTAAACTCAAATTACAATTATTATGATAATCTCCATGATTATTCTCATGGGAAAGGAGAAACCTTATGAGAGCAAGTTATAAAGCTTATGAAGATGTTGCAACAAATTGCAGCGGCTATGAAAAATCATCTGGTAAAAGCTCATTTACGGATAGAGTAAGTGATGAAAATTCCGTATCCTGCTTAAATTGTAAACATTTTGATGAGGATGAACACTGCGTACTGGATTTATATGATAAAGTAGCTGAAAGCAGAGGTATTAGCCCTCACGATACAGAAATGTAATTCCTTCTTTCATGATGTCATTCTGAACTTATCTTTGTCTGATACCTATTAAGACTTTGGATTATACCCGCCATCAGACGAATTTGTTCGGAATGACATATTCAATTATATTACCGTACTAATCCAATACAACACAAGTATATGCACCGGATAAAAAGCATAAAATATATATTTGTTAAGTTTAGGTCCTCTTTCTCCATTATAAAGCCATATAAATAACAAAGAGAGCGTAGCAAATCCCTGAATGGAGTAAAAAGATTGATTTACAAAAAAGATTGTCACCAATAGGATCCATTTATTATTACGGAATAAATAGAAACATACAATCATCAATATGCCTATTGCACCATAGTCCGTTCTTAAAAACTCGGCCAATTGACATCCCATCAAAGTAATAATACTAGTTAAAATAACAGTGATTGTGCTGCTGTATCTATATTTATTTTCAACTATTTGGATAAGAAATATTACAAATAGGCCTATACATAAAGTAAAGTAAATATTTTGACCCTCTAAATTCTCTGCGAAAGTTTTCCCTCTTACAAACGCTAAATCAAAAGGTATTTCTGACAGAAGGGCAAAAACTCCAAGTCGGATTAAATATTTTTTAACACTCCTGGTATGTAGGAAGCCCTCCACCAGCAAAAAGCAAAAGATAGGGAATGCAAGCCTGCCGATACTTCTTCCAATGAATTCAAAAGGTGTTCCACTGGGTATTAATTGAGCTGTTATGTGGTCAATCAGCATGGTAAACATTGCAATTAGTTTTAAACTCAATCCATTCATATAATCCTACTTCTCCCGTTATATCTTTATTTATTTTATATTGCTATTTCCCAATTAATACAACTATCGATCTTTCTTTCACCATATATTCCTTTTGATTGCTGCAAAGTGCTGGTTCAATATCTGCCTTATCAGCTGTTTTGTCATCTACTGATGAAGAATAAATTGTCTCCAACTTTTCTGATGTATTAAACAATACATACCACTTCATATTCTTAGGAAGACCGGGTAAATCAAAAGTATGCTCCTCCCAATGCATATTACATGCTATATAAAAGTTAACATCATTTTCTGCGGAATTTACCTTAACGTATTGTCCCGCCAGCATAATTCCCAACATTCTGCTATAAAAAGAATAATCCGGATACCAGGCCTTTGTTCCATGATACGACAGGTCAGGATAACCGCTGGAAATGTAATCCATGCTTTTTAACGGATACTCCATATGCAGTATAGGATGATTTTTTCGAATGGATATAAGGAATCTAACAAAATCAAAAATGTCTTTATTGGTATTTAAGTCATCCCAATTTAACCAGGAAATCTCATTGTCCTGGCAATAAGGATTGTTATTGCCCAGTTGTGAATTACCAAATTCATCCCCGGCTAATATAAGCGGCGAACCTTGACTTAATAAAAGGATCGTAAAGGCATTGCGTATTTGTTTTCTTCTTAAACTTAATATTTTTTTATCCTTTGTGGTTCCTTCCTTACCGCAATTCCAGCTGTAGTTGTAATCCAAACCGTCACGGTTGTGTTCACCATTTGCTTCATTATGTTTTACATCATAAGAATACAAATCCATTAAAGTAAAGCCATTATGATTGGTAATATAATTAATAACACCCCATTTATCTGGGTTGTATTTAAAATGTGAAGCAAAAGAGGAAACCTTAGATTCATCTCCTCTTAAAAATCCCTTTATATCAACGGAATACCCATCGTTATATTCTGCCAGGTTCTTATAAGCAGGTACAAATCCTCTGCTGTAGACCTGCTCCTTATCCCATACTGTTGTAAACAATTTGGTTCTGCCAAGTAAGGGTTCCATTGCTATGGTTGTTCCGGGAACTACTTCACCCATTAAGCAAAAACCATCTATGTGATATTCCATAACCCAATATTTTAAGCAATCCAGTATTAAAATGTGATTTGTCCCATGAGGAAAATATATCTCCATAATTACTTCTATCTTTTCTTCATGAAGCTTCTTAATCATTGCTTTTAATTCTATATCTGCTTGTAAAGGATCTGCTGCATAAGAAGCTTTAGGGGCAAAATAGAAATTATCTTCGCTATAACCCCAATAATTTATTTTACTTCCTTGTTTTCCGATTCCTTTTGAGGGTATATTTTCATTGTATTCATATATTGGCATAAGCTGAATACTGTTAATTCCCAGTTGTTTAAAATATGGAATCTTCTCTGCTATTCCTTGAAAGGTTCCGGGGTTTTTAACTTTGGAAGATGGGTGCTTGGTAAAACCTCTCACATGTAACTTATAGATAAGTAATTGTGAATATGGAATATGCAGAGGTTTCTCCTCCTCCCAAAGATATTCCTCAGGAAGTAAGCCACCTCTTAATTTGTGTCTATAGCTTAAATTTTCTTCTCCGTAGGTTTCTCTGCCATAAACTAATTTTGCATAAGGATCCATAAGTTCTATGCCTTTTACTTCATAACTATAAGTATATTCATAGGGTTTTTCAAACAAATGATTCAATCCTTTTAATTTTTGATTCTTTTTCATCATTGGTTCAGACAGAATGCAGGAGAATACATTTCCTGTTTTATGTTCAGAAGAAAGAAGAAAAGATGCCGCTATATCACCAGTTTCTTTGCGGAATAATTTCAATATGCATTCTTCTTCATTGGGTATGGATACAGCAAAGTTTATTCCATTTATAAGCCCGGTAACGCCTAGAGATATAGGCATTCCTTTTGATAAAATTGATTTAGGATTCATCATTAGGCAAATTGATCCTTTCTTCTTATTTTTTCACGTTTGCAGTTACAGATGCATTCTTTTATTCAGCTCTTCTTTTATATTCTCACCTTCAAATATAATAATTGCTGATAAAGATATGATGCTGACTGTGGTACAAATAATGGAAGGATATCGATAATTTAAAATATTTAATAATAAAAATGCAAAAGGAATGATACCAAAGATTCCATCCATTAACATATATATAAGAAAATTTCTAACACTTAAGTGCATAATCTTCGCTGTAACATACATTACAATCATAGCTACTACACAGGCAATGGGAATAACAAAATCAATCGACCATCCTTTCCAGCCAGTACGCCAGTCCCATACCACTGCTAATATTGAAATAATAGCAACCTGCCATACAATGCTTTTGGGAATGTTATTTCTTTTCTTAATAACAACTCCAAGGCTAATCCACATACACAAAATACCTGAAATAACCAGCATGGACCAGTTAACTTCCGTTGGAAACATGGCATTCACTGCAAAACTCATAACGATTATGCTGATAGATAGAAATATTAACATTCTGAAAATAACGTTATTATGATAAGTTACCGGTATCTCCGGGAATACTTCTTCACTATCATTTCCATTCATCATTAGTGAATTCTGACACAAAGGACACTTTTTTCTATTACCACGTAAATAAACTTTACAATGTTCACAATATTGCATATTCTTTCCTCCTCTCAAGTCCAATTCCTCCACCTAAGGTCATGGTTCAAACTATATAAAATAAATTCAGACTGATCATCCGATTCTAATAGTATTGCAGTTTCCGCCACTGGACAGATTCTGTTCTATACTACGTTCATTATAGGTTTGTTACAACCTTTACATCTATGCCTTTATGAGAAAGGGTTTGAAAGAATGTTTTCTGAATATCAGTTTCATTATAAGGTGAAGTAAAGCTAACTACCAATTTATCTTCATAGGAACAAATAGCAATCTGAGGTCTCCTTGCACTTGTAAATACAGAAAACTGATTGATAAAGGGTTTTAATTCTTCTGCCACAGTAATCTTTCCAATATTGGAGATAGAAGAAGTAATGCCACTTTCTGCTACTTGATTGGCAATTTTAAGAGCCATATCCTTTAAGGGCAAAGGAACAATTCGAATTAATCCGTTTTGTTCTAAGGAGGCCAGGCGATTCAGATGAACTAATAATCTTTCTTCCTCCAATTCCCGCTTAAAACTCTCACTGACACTTTCAATAACCTCATTAAGGCTGATCTTATTTTTTCCAAAATGAAATCCAACATTGATGGTACCAAAAAAGTTTCTGGCCGATTCCGACTCAAAATAATTCCTCAAATTAACCGGAACAGATAAAACTACTGGCCGATTCTTTCTTCTGGCCGGCATACCTTTACAGATGGAATATATAAATAATGCCGTTAAATAAACAGTTAAAGTAGTATTATATTCATGTGCCGCTTCTAATACTTCCTTTACGGACATAGTCCCTTCCACTAACTTATAACGGTTTTCCTCTCTTCTGGTTTCATGTATGTGATAGGCTTTCGGATGCTTCTCCCTTTTGGGAAGCTTTCTCTTGGTATAGTGCTTTAAAAAGCTGTCGTCCATCTTCTGGCTTAAAGAAGCATCATAATCCAGCTTAAATTTTTTATCACCTAAGATATCCTTATATTTTTTCATTAAATAATAATATACCAGAGTTTTTACAAACCATAATGCTCCTGTTCCATCGGAAAGAGCATGAAATATTTCCACATTGATTCTGTTTTTATAATATAAAACCCGAAACAACAAATTTCGCTGACCTTCAAAATAAATACGATCACAGATAGGTGTAGATTCCAATTCTACAGTGGGATGTATATTACTGGTTTCAAAATAGTACCAAAATACTCCTTTTCGAAGTACGGATTTATATAAAGGAAAGTTCTCGATTGTTTCATCTAAAGCCATCTGAAGAATATCAGGGCTTACTTCCTCCTGTAATTCACAAACAAATCGAAATACTTTCGTATCTTTGTCATTACTGGTCGGTGGAAATATTTTTGCAGCATTATCAAGTCTGGTCCACTCTACCCTTTTACCACGTTTCATCTGAAGTCTCCTTTAATTTAACAAAACTAAAAATACATCTACTACTTATTTTTTAAAAATCCATTTATAATTTCATAACAGGCACTAATATAGGCAGCTTGTTTTGGCAGCGTAAGAAACCCATGAAGGGCATCCTTGATCCTGTTTACAGTTACATCGTTGCCCCATTCCTTTAACCTCATACCGTAAGCTTCTCCCTCATCTCTTAAAGGATCATACTCTGCCGTAATAATTAAGGTTTTTGGCTGATTGCTTAAATCTTTCTCCAAAAGAGGAGCGACATAAGGATTAAATTTATCTTCTTCCTTACTGATGTATAAATCCATATAGTCCTGAATTCGTTTGGAAGTCATGATATAATCTGTTCCATTCTCCAATATAGACGGAAACTGGGATCTGGAATCATGATAATTATTAGTGGCAGGATACAATAGGATCTGCTTGCCTGGTAAGAACTCACCTTTATCTCTAGCCATTAAGGATACCACTGCAGCCAAATTAGCTCCTGCGCTATCGCCAATTAAAACTATCTCCTCCGGCTTACGTGGGAAAAACTGTAGATTCTTATATAATTTTTCCGCAACATAATAGCAATCCAATAATCCGGAAGGAAAGGGATGCTCCGGTGCCAGCCTGTAATCCACAGAAACAACTACATATCCGGTTTGGTTTGCCATATTAGCACATACATTAGTATAACTGTCTATATTGCCGGTTACCCAGCCACCTCCATGAAAGAAAAGCAACACTTTAAAACCTTCTGCTTTTTTGGGCTTAAAAATCCGAACAGGGATTTCATGGTTTTCTAATATAATCTTTTGATCCAGTGAATTATAAAGCGGTTTAAAAAATGGATGAGAAGCTACCACTACCTTTCGATGTATTTTATAATTTTTCTTCACATCTAACTGAGGGTAGGATAAGGCTTTCAAAGCCATTTTCCGTACAGGGCTCATTGCCATGGAAGTCTCCTTCTAAACTATAATAAATATCGTCTTTTATAGTAATTTCATTGTATTCTAGTTGCCTATAAATGTCAACGTATGAAATTTCATAGCACATCCAGTAATAAAGCTAACTTTCATGCGATCAAAGCGGATATTCGCAATCCGCTTACGCTACTTGCTCATAACCTTATTACCACTACGTGGCATTTCAGCCGGAGCTTGAATTCCTGCTGAAACAGGCAGGGATTTGCCTATGAGGTTAAATTACAAAATTTAGCTTGCAAAAAAGACAATATACTGTAAAATAGATATGAATATTAAAACGATTATTTTTGATAGAGAGGTAAAACATGATACAAGCAAGTAACGTAACTTTAAGGCTTGGTAAAAGAGCCTTATTTGAGGATGTTAATATTAAATTTACAGAAGGCAACTGTTATGGTTTAATCGGTGCTAACGGTGCCGGTAAATCTACATTTCTTAAAATTCTATCCGGACAGATAGAAGCAACCAAAGGTGATATTATTATAACACCCGGACAAAGATTATCCTTCCTGCAGCAGGATCATTTTAAATATGACCAATATGATGTACTCAATACTGTAATTATGGGTAACCAACGTCTATACGATATAATGAAAGAAAAAGATGCCATTTATGCAAAAGAGGATTTCACAGAGCAAGACGGAATCAAAGCCAGTGAACTGGAAGCCGAGTTTGCAACTTTAAATGGTTGGGAAGCGGAATCCGATGCTGCCACTTTACTAAATGGTCTTGGAATTGATACAGGTCTTCATTACAAACAAATGAGTGAATTAAATGGTAGTGAAAAGGTGAAAGTTCTTCTTGCACAAGCATTATTCGGAAATCCCGATGTTCTTCTTCTGGACGAGCCTACTAACCACTTGGATCTGGAAGCCATCCGCTGGTTAGAAGAATTCTTGATTAACTTTGATAATACCGTTATCGTAGTATCCCATGACAGATACTTCTTAAATAAAGTATGTACCCATATTGCAGATATTGACTATGCCAAGATACAGCTTTATGCAGGTAACTATGACTTCTGGTATGAATCCAGCCAGTTAATGATTAAACAAATGAAGGAAGCCAACAAGAAGAAAGAAGATAAGATCAAAGAACTTCAGGAATTTATCCAAAGGTTTAGTGCCAATGCTTCTAAATCTAAACAGGCTACTTCCCGTAAAAGAGCCTTGGAGAAAATCGAACTGGATGAAATCAGACCTTCCAGCAGAAAGTATCCATACATTGACTTTAGACCAAATCGTGAAATTGGAAATGAGGTTCTTACTGTTACAAACCTTTCCAAAACAATTGACGGTGTAAAGATACTGGATAATATCACATTTACTGTCAACCGTGAAGATAAAATTGCTTTTGTAGGTCCTGATACTTTAGCAACCACTACATTATTTAAAATTCTGGCAGGAGAAATGGAACCGGATGAAGGAACTTATAAATGGGGTGTAACAACCACAACCTCTTATTTCCCGAAAGATAACACAAAGGAATTCTCCGGCGACGAAATAATCGTAGATTGGTTAATGCCCTACTCCCCTGAAAAGGATGTAACTTATGTACGTGGATTCCTTGGCAGAATGTTATTTGCTGGTGAGGAAGGCGTAAAGAAAGTAAATGTACTATCCGGTGGAGAAAGAGTTAGAGTTATGCTATCTAAGATGATGATTGTAGGTGCTAATGCATTAGTAATGGACGAACCTACTAACCACTTAGATATGGAATCCATAACCGCCCTTAATAATGGATTAATTAAATTCTCCGGTGTTTTATTATTTACTTCACAGGATCACCAGTTTATACAAACCATTGCAAACCGTATTATGGAATTAACACCAAACGGATTAATTGACAAAATCTCAACCTACGATGAATATCTGGATAGCGATGAATTTGCCCGCAAGAGACAAATTATGCAGATTGATCGTAGTGAGGATGATATGTAATAGTTAGGTTATCTAATTAATAAGCT
This sequence comes from Anaerocolumna sp., assembly GCF_032079385.1. Classification (NCBI taxonomy): domain Bacteria; kingdom Bacillati; phylum Bacillota; class Clostridia; order Lachnospirales; family Lachnospiraceae; genus Anaerocolumna; species Anaerocolumna sp. The sequence continues at coordinate 48,051 of NZ_DAMAUC010000017.1, read as the reverse complement.
ATTTAATTATGGCTAACGGAATTTCTAAAATATCTCCCCTGCCATATGGAAATGAAGTAGGTACTGCATTTTGTTGTCTGATGTAGTACCTATTTTTTAGGTTCTATAATTAAAGTATTAAGACTGTCGAAGGGGAGATTTACTTGACAACCCCAAAAACAGTTTTATAATACAAACATGGGCAAGAACCACAGAAAAAATGGTCTTGCCCATAAATAACTACTAAAATTTTATGTCCGTTTTTTGAGTTAACAGACTTTGAAACGGTCTCAATGCCTTACTTTATTTCCCACAAAAAGCCTAAATAGCATTAGGCTGCATTAAATTGTTTGAAGCAAAACCTATTTTAAAAATCATCAATATTGCTTCAACTACTCGCTGGCACAACTTCACAATATACATACAGTCCATTTTTATTTCTTTTATAGCTTTTAAATATTCCGCATGCATCTCTTTAATAAAATTACAGATTTCATCTACAGTTTTGAATCTCTCTTTTCTATCATGAATAAGCTGCACAGCTTCACTATTTACATAGGACTTTAGTGCAAATTTTAATTCTTTTTCATAACTGCAATGTTCTCTCATATTACCTGTAAATATCCTATTGTGGGGAAATGTAAAATAATCTGCTATGTAATGCGTGATTACCCCAAGATGTCTGCAATAATACCCAGTTATACCTTTATTCACATCATAATCATCTGTTATTTTAATTATTTCTTCTTTCAATAAATCGAAAGTTTCATCTATAGTATGTCTTCTGGTTACAAAAGACGGTACGCAATCTGGTAGAATACTACCGATATAGAAAGCCTTTTTATGATTCATTAATTCCTCTGTATCCACGCTTTTCATTAAATAACTAGCTAAAGAAATATGTGATTTTTTTCTCATAATACCCCCGAATTCCAGTAAAATATCCATCTTGGCATAAGCCTTATTCTATCCGAAATTAATATTCATTTTCAATATCAATAAACAAATCACCTTACTACGTAAATGAGTGAACTATACTCGGCACATTAACATAATTATATCCAGAAATACATTTCGCTATTTATATTATAAACATAGAAATGTCTTATTCTTATTAAGTGATTTATTTTAGCTTGTTAAAATTAACGAAAAATATTATGCTGTTTTTAATAATACATTACAACGACTATGTTTACACAAAGAAAAGCCAATATAAAGTATACATTCATAACTCAATAAAACGGTATAGTTCGTCAATTTTTCAACTTCGTTTCTATTTTACTCTCAATCACTATTATTTTCAATAGTCAAATGACGGAAATTCGATTTTTAAGTGTACTATTTCACAGCTTGTTCCCATCAGTCCTACTGCTTATTCCTTGACATTTCCAAGTATTTCATGTAATATTATAATACTTGTATTATAATATTACATGAAATACTTTTAACCAAGTGGCAATCTAACAGTTACGAGTGTAATTTTCACATACACACATTGTAACATGACTGAGAAGAAAGTCAATTTGTTTTTTAACATATACGTATTATGATTCATAATTATAAATCATAAATTGTTTTATTGCCATCCATTCAGAATTAGGAGATGATACTTTGGACTCGAGTGAAGTCACGCAACTGATTATAATTGGTATACTATTGCTACTATCCGCTTTTTTCTCATCAGCAGAAACAACATTTACAACGGTAAATAAATTAAGAATCCGGAGCCTGGCAGAGGAAAATAACAAGAAAGCTAAACTCATAAATAAGCTGGTTGAGAATCCATCAAAGATGTTAAGTGCAATATTAATTGGCAACACACTTGTCAATTTGTCTGCCGTTTCAATTGCCACTGCATTCGCCATAAATCGTTTTAATAGTATAGGTGTCATTATAGTAATCTGCATTTTAGCATTATTTATATTAATATTTTGTGAAATGACACCAAAATTTATAGCCACCATACATTCGGAGAAATTATCCTTTCGCTATGTAAAAGTAATTATTTTCTTAATCAAATTACTTACGCCTTTGATTTTTATTCTGGATAAAATATCCCAAGGAATTCTTTTATTAATTCATATAAACCCCGGTGAAAAAGTATCCACTATCACAGAGGATGAATTAAGATCCATTGTTGACGTAAGTCATGAAGAAGGGGTTATTGAAAGCGAAGAACGAAGAATGATTAATAATGTTGTAGACTTCGGTGATTCTCTTGCAAAAGATGTTATGGTTCCAAGAATTGATATGGTATTAGTGGAAGATTCTTTAACTTACGACGAAGTAGTTGAACTTTATTCCGTTGACAAATACACAAGAATGCCTGTGTATGATGAATCTATTGATAATATTATCGGTATTATTAACATAAAAGACTTGTTCTTCTTTGCTGGTAAGAAAGAAAACTTTTCTATTCAAAGTATTATGCGTGAACCCTACTTTACTTATGAGTATAAGAAAACCTCCGAATTATTCCTTGAGATGCGTAAAGACTCCATTCCGATGGCCATTGTTCTTGATGAATATGGCTCCACAGCCGGACTTATTACTTTAGAAGATTTGCTGGAAGAAATCGTTGGAGAAATTCGTGATGAATACGATTTTGATGAAGAAGATTGTATAAAATGTATTGGTGAAAATGAATATATCGTGGATGGTAATACAAAATTAGATGATATCAATGAAGCCTTTCACGTAGATATAGAATCTGATGATTATGATTCTATTGCGGGTCATTTAATATTTTTATTAGATCATCTTCCTGAGGTTGGTGAAACCATAACAGTTCAGAATGTAGTATATACAATACAGTCTGTGGAAAAGAATCGAATTGATAAGATACATGTTCAGATTACTCCGGAAACTGAAGCTGCCGAAGAAGAAATTGTATAAATTATTGTTTTTATTCATCAAAAATGAATAATATTATTCTATAACGAAAAATAAATAATAGAAACATATAGTGCTCAAGCTATGACAACTGTTGGGAATAGGAACATATATTTCCAACAGTTTTTGTATTCTCAATATATGGATTGGTCTAAATTAGTTATTTGGATTGGATTATTTAACTAATTTAGATTGCTTATTTGACTAATTTAGATTAGTTATTTAACTTATTTAGATTGCTTATTTAACTTATTTAGATTGCTTATTTAACTTATTTATATTGCTTATTTAACTTATTTATATTGCTTATTTAACTTATTTAGATTGCTTATTTAACTTATTTAGATTGCTTATTTACTTATTTAGATTGGTTATTTACTTATTTAGCTATTTACATATTTGTTATTTAGTATATTCCAGCCATATGCGCTATATAATTACTTTAGAGTCATTTGAAAATTTTAGAAAAGATAAGCAACTAGTATTTAATATTTTCTTTATAAATCATTCACATTTGTAACCAGATGACATAAAATGTATTACATGCTATAATTTGAAAAGCAATCAGTACTGGGGAATTAGTTATCAAGTGTAAAAACTTAAAAAGTAATCAGAACTTCGTCGGTAAATGATTATCTTTTTTGCTTACGTATTCCTTTGTCCTTATAGTTTAATATAACAAATATAAGTCCCGTAAAACTAATGATTAGCATTAACTCTTCATATGTTGTCATAAACCATCACCCCTTTTAAAGGAGAGAAAATCACCCAGTATCTGATTGCTTATGTTAATTATAGCAAATATTTGGTAAATTTGGAAGTAGTTTTTACATTTATTCTCAATCTTAAGCATTTCGTCATAAAGATTAAGAGTAACTTAAGGCATATTTTTACTTTTATTGAATATATTTTTATATTGGGAGTGTAAATAAAAAATGGACATACTTAGAAGATTGTTTAGAAGATATAAAGAAAGTTTAGTTAATGTGTTCCAGAAGATATATAATCTTTTGCGGCAGATTTATCCGTATAATACATAATATAATCTCCATCTATAAAATGAAATATGTTGCCTTTATAATCTGTCTTTTCATACTGATAGCCTTCTCTTTTCCACATATTACAGTAGCCCTGAGCTGCATTATCTACATTGATATAACTTAAGTGCCTTTTGCCATTCTGTATGGTTTCTATATCGAAATTGACTATAATAAATCCATCCTTTAACCAAAAATCTTCTTTATAGTTAATAGGTCCTTTTTTCTTAATATGGGCTAAAATGTCAAAGCCTTTTGATACCACATGTACTTCACTTGGTAAATAATATTCTCCATACCAATTTTGCACACTCTTTGCCACCATTGCTTCTGTTACTGTAGTTGGAATGTTGGCAGCATAACCTACAAATGTTCTAAGACTTTTAGGAATCATGATATTAGCAAAAGTAAAAACATTCCTTTTCTGTGCTTTCCAGGTTTTAAGAGACACTCCTTCAAAGAAAGCAGTTTGTTTTAAAGCCGTTTCTGATATGCTTAAATACTTGTCATTGGTATAAATGGATTTCTTATTCTTTAAATCTAAACTACTCCCCACCTTAACCATAGCATTATACTTTCCATTAAAGGTTTCTGAGTAATATAGATCTACTTCCTGTCGTTTCTTCCCTTTGCTATCTACATAGTAGAAAGTGGGCTTAATCATAATATAATCATTCTCTCCATACATATTTCCAACCGTTTTCAAGGAAAATCTTGTTACATAGCCTGTTTTTACTACACCTACATTCATATAAACCGGATGGGAGCCATTAATAAGTGATAATGTATATTTTGAATTCTGCCCATTGCTGTCACCGTTTTGATCCTTAGTTCCTACAGTATATCGAAATCCGGTTAGTGTTAATGAATTAGGCTTTCTAAAAACATCTTTCCACATTGGATAATCCGAAATATCATAGAGATATAAACCATAGATTCTCCCTGACACTTCAGCATCTACGGTATCAGTTGCAACATAATTATTTAATTGTTGGTTGGCCAGTGTCTCTGTTTTATTGATCCCTGAATTGGTATATGTATTAATAGCAGTACTTCTAAAGTCTATTTTATACTTTCCTTCTGTTACCCAGGTAGGTAAATAAAATAACGTGTTTTCTCCTACACTTGTCCAAGTACTTTTCGGTACAAACGTTCCGTTAACAGAAGAACCGCGGTACACATCAAATGGGAACTTTACTTCTCTTTCAGCTATATACTTTCCATAGTCTCTATACTGATAACCCTTTATAAATCTATGTGTGCCGGTGGTTGGTAAAGTAACATAAAACGGCCTGTCTAATACTAAAGCTGCTCTTACTCTATCCGGATTTATCATCTGATTGTCTTTATATTTATTTTCTATCTGAGCATCACATACGGTAGGGGTATGTACAACAACATTGTTTACGTAATCTACCTCGTATATAGTTTCTACTTCTTCCGGATTAAATTCTACAATAGGCTTGTAGGATACTGCAGCCGATGAATCATAATCACCATTGGCTTTTATACCCGGTATTACTATATTAGATTTAAATAAAACATTTTCTCCAACATGCACTAATCCAGATGGTATGTCTTTTGGTTCATCTGTCTTTTCCTCTTTTACGGAAGGAGACATGATGGTTTCACCGTTAAATATTAAACTGTCATTTTTACATTTAATTTTATCTACGCTTTTTTCTGCCTCCGCCTTAAAATTCTCTGAAGGAATGGAAGGCTCTACGCTGCCACCGGATATTGTTTGAGATGATACCACAACAACCTTTATATTAGGTTCTACGATGTGAT
>NZ_DAMAUC010000017.1:14621-42342 GCF_032079385.1 Anaerocolumna sp. | reverse complement strand
CATTATGATTATAGGATACTGTAGGTGGACTATAGCCAATGGGAGTTAGCGTTACGCTTCCTCCCGGTAATGCAGCATTCTCAATCACCGCATTATTTATCCCATATACACCAAGAGCTGATACTATCCAATAAGAATATTCCCTCTCCACTGGATATTGATAAGTTATTGTCCGCACTGATTCTTTCGGAATAGGTTCTTTTGTCTTTGGGTCAGTCTCTGTCCATGTTAAAGTGTAGGTCTTTTTTACACTTACATTGTAAGTCTTTTTTCCGTATCTTCTTGTAAATGTTGAACCTGCTATGTATTTACTTGAAAAGGCATTCACATAAACAGATTCTGTCCCTGGTATGCCATCCGTTACTTCATATTGTTCATTTCTTCTGCTATCAGCAGCTATTACTGCTGTAGGATCAACCACTTCATATTGCTTTATTTTGGTATCTACCCCATCTTGACCAGGTTCCGGTATTCCAGGCATTCGCCTGTACATGGCAACTACTTTAAGCCCGCCTTCTCTAACTAAGAATTCTCTATTTCTTACATAGGATAATTCCGATACCCAGCCATTATAATCAACATTTGGATTAATGGCGGTTTTCCGGTTCCCAAGTACTTTTCGTGGTGGAGCTTCTCCCATATTATGATAGTAAACACGATAGAGATAATGGGTTTCACCATTGTATTCAATCTTACCATCAATTGTTGCTGTTTCTCTGCCATTACTGTCTAAACCACCATAGTAATTTGTTGAAAATAGAGTACGTTCCGGTCGTGCCTCATAATCCTTTATATCATAAGATATATGGTTACCATCGCTACGATATAGTAAACGTTCTATTTTAACTGGTTGTGGTGCTGGATTTGGATGGAATTCTACAGGTACATTAAATCTATCAGCAAAATCATCTTTATTTGCCCAATTTTCCGCATCTTCAATGGAAAACCTTGTTTCATGCGGTTCTCCTACAGGTGTCGTACCATGATATACCTGAATGATTCCATTAAAATATATCAAATCTTTCTCTTTTATAGGATCATAATCAAATTTAACTAAAACCCGGTCAACAATATCTTTGGGTATAGTGAAGGTTACATCTACTTTACCATTACCTGATGGCACTTCATTTGCCCAATCATCGTCTAACATTAGCCGTGCATGTGGTACACTTAACGGATTTGCTGTTTTAACTCTACAAATGTTAAACCCGATTGTTTTCCATCTTATAGATGTTGTGGCTTTAGTATCAGTAGTTGTGAATGTAAACTTTCCATCTTCAATATCAACCGGTGGTTTAGTTTCTACTGCCATTATTTTATTAGTTGGCAGTATCATTATTAAAATGCATAGTAAAGCAAATGCTCTAATAAGCAAATCTCTTTTATTCATATTATCCCTCTTAATCTTCGTATACGACTATATTCTCTGCACGGACTGCGTAATCCCTACCATTACTGCTGCCATTTCTAGTAGCTATTCTAACATCAAAAACACACTCCATCCATTTACCTTCTACTAGTGGTTTGGTATCAGATACATAATTATAAAATATGATATCCTTTTTAATTTTATCAAAATTAGGTGACGTAACTTTAAATTTTGCATAAACTCTCATGTAATATCCGGTTGCATAATACATAGTTGATGGTTCCACAGCGATTATTTCGCTCTCAATTTTCACTTTGTTCTTTTTCACAAATGCAGTATATTCCTTGATATCATCGAACAATGGTTTATTCAAATCAGCTTTTTCAAAAAGGTAATAGGTACTGCTAAGATTGTTTAACCAATTATTGTCAATAGTTCTATAATCCACATTAAAACGTGTTGAAAGGTTTAATCTTAACTTATCAGTCCAATCATTTAAATAAATCATCTTTCCGTCTATAACTGTCAAACTGCGCATTGTTCCAATAACTTTAACAGGACTAGCATAATCTATTAGTTCCTTGGGCTTGTAATGATATTTTGTACGTTGATATCTAAACTTCTTTTCATAAAAAGAATTTGGAAAACACTCCAGAATATACTCATACTGATCTGCATTTTTAGGAAGATTCGTAGTTCTGATTAATTGCCCATCCGGACTAAGCTTTGCTCTTTTAGACTGGTTCATTAACCGGATTAATGTTACCTTAGCATCTGTTTTTGTAAAGTATTCATTTCCCTTAAAGGATCTGTTCTGAATGTATTTGCCGTTGCTATATCCCTTAATAATGCCTTTTGCAACAACTTTGGCAACATCCCCTCTTTTCTTTTTAGGTATCTTTTTGATATCAGAAATACGGTTTTCTAAAACTGCTTTGTAAAGTTTTTCATCTAAAGTACCTTTATGTAAATGTTCATCCGCTCTATTTAGAAGTACAGCTGCATCCGTCGTAGTAATATATCCGTTATAATCGGCAAATTGATCCAACTTTAATATACCTGCCTTTAGTGCTGCATCAATATATGGATCTTTTACGGTAGAATCTACATCCAACTTCATGGCTTGTACCAATTGCCTTATGAAAGTCCCTGTTTTTACATACTCTGGTTCTGCTTTTACCTTAAATGGGCTTAATAATGTGGCTGTTAAAATAATAGAAATTAATAGTAGTCTAATCCCTTTGTTCTTCATTTGTTTATCCCCTTTCAAAAAATATATCCATATTATAACATTTATATAATCCAAAATCTAGGATTCTTTTACATGAATACATTTTACAAATCTCACTGCTAATTAAGACACATTATGGTATAGTATCACCGGATTCATTCCTATTAATCATTACCGAACAAGGGTAAGCCCCTTCAAGAGCACATTCTTCACGAGTGTAAAAAGCAGTTGTATGACCACTTTTGCTTAAATGATTGCAGTCAGATTTATGGTAAAACTTTCTTCCATTCTCTTCTGATATATAATATACTCTCGACTTTTTTATTCTGGCTCCACCAATGGCATATCGGTTATAGGTATCCATGCTGTCAAAACGATAGGGATATCCTTGAAATAATACCAACATACTAATGTCATCAATGGTTCTATACCAATCTGTTTTGTCGATCTCAGGCAGCCAAAATTGATATGTAATTCCAAATTGTTTGGCAATATTATTATATTTATTGATATAATAATTCATTTTTACTTCAATAGCTGAAATAATGGCGTTTCTTCTAACCATATGAAAGGTTTCTTCCTCCGCTAATAAAGTATTTTGAAACATATCCTGTAAATCTTTATATTCTCCTTCATATATCTCGCAGGTATTTTTATCATATACCGTAAGAAAGGTATTCAAAGTAAAATTAATAATATAATTACTAATTTCATATACGTAAGGTTGTTTTTCACTCCAATACTGGGTAATAATGTTTTCTTCTCCCGTATCATAGGTATCAGAATAATAGAGATAAAATCCATCTTCATCTGTTACAAGGATAACCGGCACATATTCTTTCAATTTCTTCTCCAGACTGGGATTTCCCATAATTCCAAAATTCGCATACAGAGCTTGATAGAATTGTTCTACTACCTTTTCTTTATTTAATACCAGTTCTTTTTGTCTATCTACTTCTACCAAATTTATTACACTGTCATCAATTGCACTATCTAATGCTTTGTTATATTCTACTTTCTGATTTACGATTGCAGCTAGATTAAAAGTTCTCATATCCAAAATAATAAACAAAGATAGCTCTAAAAGGAAGAATATAATTGCCAGATTAGTCCATTTCATCTCGAATCATTCCTCCATATGTAATTAATATCTGTTCATCAGGAATATCAGATGAATAGAAAAGTTCCATCAGTCTGGTGGCTATTGTTTTGGTACGATTCTTTATATTAATTGAGATATAATCTCCCTGAAAGAATTCATAATCCTTTCCCTTATCAAGTACTTCTAATATTTCATCTTGATAGGTATTATAATAATATGTGTCATAGCCTTCCAGAAAAATACCTGTGTTTTCATCATACAATGGTTCTACCACCTTATGAGAATGTACAATTTCTATATTATAAAGGTTATTCGTTGCATCTATTTTTTTTACGAAGTCTATATACATTGCTATGCTTATGTATCCACTATTCTTTATGCTATCAATAAACTTTGTTGTTTCATTAGAAATATAACTTTGACTAATAATATCTTGCTTTTGAGCCATATATAACAAAGGAGTTAAAAACAAGAGAATAACAGTTATTATAATTGCTATAATTTTACTAAATGCATTCATGTTTTTCCTCTTTTCAATTTTACCTACTCTTAAAGATTATAAGAGTAGGTAAATGCTTGCTTTTATAAAATAAGATATTCACTTACAGAAGTGTCGGCGGTCCCATCATCTACTCTAACAATTAATATATAATTATATGTTTTATTATTTTGCACAATATTGACAGTAATCGTTGCCTTTCCTTTTTTAATTCCCGTAATAATGCCCCCTTGGTTTACTGTTGCAACAGTTGAATCAGAACTAATATATGATACAACTGCATTATCAGCATATCCATTTATATTTATCTTGGTGGTGCTATCTTTATATACTAATTTATAAACCACAAGCACAGGTTCGGAAGATGCTGTTTGAATTGTTTGCTCTTTTAAATTGGAGGTTACTCTCTCCTGCTCTTTTACTATTACATTAATCGTAAATTGGTATGGAACACCTTCCTTATATGCAGTTCCAGTTATTGTTGTTTTACCAGACTTTTTAGGTGTAATAATGCCTTTGCTGCTAACTGTTGCAATGCTATTATTTAAAGACTTATACGCGACTTTTGTATCTTCGGTAACATTAGTTAAATTTAGCTTAAAATTATTTCCTAAATATATAACTTTCTCCATTGTAAAATTAGGAATGGCTGCAGGTTTCTTTACTTCTACCGAGTAATTAAAAACCTGCTCCGGGTTCTTTTCTTCACGTGCATAAAAATCAAAGTCTACAATATCATTTTTTGTGTTGGAAGTTCCCAGAGCCTGAATAAGATTAATTTCTTTTTTCCATTCATCTTTTAGGGTAGGGGCAATCTCCCAGCCTTCTTGTGCAACTATTTTATTCAGAGTAATAGGCTTATCTATGGACTCTTTAATAACAGGTTCCTTTATTTTCTCTTGGGGCAATATTACTACATAATTATCCGGAATCTTTATGTTTGTTTTTCCGAAACTTGTATTCTCTGAACTATTTCCAGAACTATTTTCTAAGATTTTTTCTAAACCCGCGTCATTAATTGCTCTTTTTAGTTCACCTAACTCTTTCTTCACATCTTCCAGTTCCTTAAGAGTTTCATCCAACTTGGTCTGCAATTCTTTTTCTTTATTTGAGTTACTTGAATTATCAAGATAGGCAGTTCCGCTTTCTGAATTATTACTGTTTCCTGAATTACTATTGCTTTCCGGATTATTGCTGCTGCCTGAATTGTTACTGTTGCCTGAATTACTATTACTTCCTGAATTATTATTGCGTCCCGAATTACTAGTGCTTTCTAGCAATTGCTTCAATTTTTCAATTTCCTTTTTCAAAGCAGCATTTTCATTTTCCATACTTTTCTTACCGGCAGCCATATCTGCAAGCTGTTCTCTTAAGTCATCAATAGTGCTGTTAGCAGTATCTAAGAGTGTTTCCAATCTTACGATTTCACTCTCTAATGTAGCCTTTTCCGAATTTAATTCTGAAATTTTAGAATTTAGATCTTTAATAGAATTTTGTAAGTAATCATTTCTTTCAATCATCTTATTGATCTGATTGGCTAAATCTAGAATCTGTCTTTTTAATTCTTTTGTATCTTCACCTGATAACTCAAGTAATTCATCAATCCTTTGCTGCAATTCTCTATTTAGATTTTCTGCTTCCTGCAGTCTGTTAATTAACTCCACTTTCTCTTTTAGAAGTTCTGAAATTATTTGTTCTGATTCTAAGAGTGCGGTTTGCAAATCTATAATCTTATCTTTTATTCCTCCTTCATCTTTTGAATCAACTAACTCCATTAATTTCTTTAATTTTTCTGTCAAAACCAAATTATTCTCTCTGACAACAATCAACTCTTTATCTAATTCATTCATTTGTTGCTGTAATAAAACATTATTTGCTCTTTCTTGTAATAACTGTGCTTTTAACAGTTTTATAGCAGGAATAACTTCATCATCATCCATTACTCCTAATTCACTTTTTATTAGGAATAATAAATTACTTAATGCAGATATAGTATTCTTTCCTACATCAAGTTGATTTTGTAAATCTTTATTACTGTTATTTAAGACTTCTATATCACTTTGAAAATGATTGTTCTTATTTTCCAAACCAGAAATGATATTTTGCAACTCTGTTAATTGCTCTAATAGTCGTGTATTTTCTTCCTCACTGGTCGCAAGCTTGCCTTCTAAAATTGTAATCTGATTATTCAAATTGGAGATATCATTATTTAATTTTGTCACTGAATTCTGTAAAGTGTTCCTTTCAGCTGTTACAGAATCCAGTTCTGTCTGCAGAAAGGAAATGTTCTGATTAAGAGATAAAATCTGATTATTTAAATCTTGTATGATCTGATTTAATTTATCCTTATCTGCTCCCTCCTTCAGCAGGTCTTCTTCCAAATCTGAAACTTGATTATTTAATTCACTTATCTGATTATTTAGATTGGATATTTGTTCTTCCAAATCAGTTATTGTGTTTTGTAAAATTACTTTTTCATTATTAGCTGCTTCCAATTGGCTAGTAAGACTATTTACCTTGTTCGTTATATTATTTACCTGCTCTGTAAGGGTGGCAATTGTACTATTTGCATCATCAAGTAGACCCTGAAGTCTTTGTATTTCATTTTCTAAGGCTGCTTTTTGACTAGTCAGAGATTCAACTTGCGTAATTAAAGCATTGTTTTGATTGGTCAAGGAAGCTATTTCATTTTGCATATTTATAATATTAGTATTTAATCCGGATAAAGTATTCTGTAGCTCTTCCACCTGATTTATTAGATGAGCATTTTCTTCTTCATTGACTGCAAGCTTATTTTCCAAAAATGTGACCTGGCTTCTTAAATTAGTAATCTCATAGTTTAAATCTATAATAGTATTTTCTAAGATAGATTTTTCTGTAATAACAGCGTCTAAATCTGTTTGTATAGAAACAATCTGTTGATTTAAAGTTTTAATCTGATTATTCAGCTCCTGAATAATTAAATTCAGATCCTCATTATTCTCATTAGTTTCTTTAAACTCCTGTTCTAAACGTATGATATTTCCCTGCAGTTCTGCTACTTGATTTTGGTAATTAGCTATTTGATTCTCTAATCCTTTAATAGTATTTTGTAATATTATTTTTTCTTGACTCGCAGTATTTAATTGCTCTGATAGCTTTCCAACCTGGCTGGTTAAAACATCCACTATGTTATTCAGATTTGCAACATCATCTTCCAATGGATTATTTTCTACCGTAACCGTGATTGGCTCTGAATCAATATATTCTGTGCCTTCATATACCCTGCAAATATAAGTTCCTGAATCATTTAAATCCACAACATTTAAAAGTAGTCTGCTTTGTGTCTCTCCATGTAGTTCTGTCCCATCTTTATACCACTTAAAACTTAATCCTTTGGTACTCTTAGATGCTCTTGCATTCACATACAGTTCTGTAGAATACCCTTTTATTAGTATTTTTCCGGCAGCTTGAGATAGGATCACTAGTTCTTTTTCTATTTCCAACTGTCCAGATTCAACTGTTACTGTAATTGGATCTGATGTAATTGAATTGCCGTCTCTTTCATTAACTACACAGGTATAGATTCCCGCATTTAATTCCTGTACATTTGGTATATTTAATACTGGTGATGTGTTACCTGTAAGTAACTCTCCACCTTTATACCATTGGTACGTTAAGGTATTCCCAACCGTATAAGGTATGGCAGTTACGTAAATTATTCCCTGTTTCCCTTTCATGAAAGCCATTTCCGAATGACTTTGTTCTGTTATAATAGGATCTTCATCATAGAATGGCCCTACTGCGCCATCACTTATGATGGCATATTTAGTTACATCCAATAATCTAATATAAATATGGTTTGCACCATCCGGGATAATTGCCTGAAAATATCCTGCCGCATCTGTAGTGACATCATTCCAACCATTCCTATCGAATGAATACTGAATTTCTGCATTAAAATACGGTGTGCCTATAACCGTTGGCTCTTTTGTTGCCACTGGTTCATAAGTATTAGCAGTATCATCACTATCAACTGAATCATACTCAATATCATAATTACCATAATTTCTCGAACCTGTTTCATCTGTTACTTGAAATGATAAATTTGTGCTTCCATAGGGAACATACAGATATAAATACCCCTTATCATCTGATAATAATTTAGAAGTTACCCCATCATCAAATGTAGTTAATATATATGTATTTGGATAATCTCTAAATCTTAATTTCTTCAAATAAACATCATTAGCATTATTATCAACTGGTGTACCTCCTATATTATAGTTTCCATGTATATTAGCAACACTACTGTGACTAATGCTATTAACAGTTGACGTAAAACTTAGTGCATATGTCACATTATTTAATGGCGCAATAAATGTACTATTTGTTGCATTAAAACTAGCCATATAAATGCCTTTAGCCCCACCATAATAAGCACCTATGCTCTTAACATTAACTAAATGCGAATTATCTAAATTAACATTTAGCTTCTTAATATCTCCATCGTTTCCCTCTGCAAGCCTAAAAGTTATACCATTAACATATGAGTTGCTCACATTTAAATATTTATCTTTAAAATATGATGCAGAGCCGCGTTGGTAAATTAAACTTAAATCATAAATTTTACTGCCCATGATATTTAAATTGCAGAGAATACTATAATTAAAGTAAATATTTAATTTTGTTATTCTTGAGTTCATTATATCAATGTTATAAATCGAATTATCTTTTATATCAAGATCATCTATAATATTTATTGTACTATTTTCAATATTTACATTCGCACTACCACCTATACCTAATCCATTTTCGGCATTTACAATTAGGTTGTTAATATACACTTGGTTAAGCAGATAACCAGATTTTATTTTTGTTGTGTTATACACGGATTTACAACTAAGTGTATCTACTCCTTCAAGTCCAGAAATATTTATGTTAGCTCCTGTAAATTGTATGGTTGTTAACTCATTGTTGACAGTCACATCACCAACTATAATTAAATTCACATCACCTTTTATCTCTATATAACCATTCCAATTCAAATCCACCAAGTATACCGTAATTGGCGTATTAGAGGAAGCAATTTTAATTGTATTCGTACTTGTTCCTTGACCCTTTATTACATAAGCATCTGAACTAGCATCCCAAGACTCAGAGTTACCATTCACTTGTGTATAGCTTGTATCATCAATAGTTATATTTCCAGTATTAATATTCAACTGTTTCACATACTCATGATTTAAGGTATACTGTTTACCTTCAGCTCCAGTAACAACTGCACCCCTTGAAGACTGAGCTGCTATTCCTTTAATAGCGCTGCCGCTAACTGCATCAGTTCCACTTAAAGCACCAGCAGCTTTCACTCCTACTACCGGCATAGCGGGAACTATTAATGATAACACCAAAATTATAGATAATATCTTATACATATTTATCTTTATATTCATTTATTACCTCTCTTTTTTTGCTCTTTTCAAAGCCACTATTTATAAACTTTTATAAACTATTTTGACTATATTTCCAGATAAATCTACTTCATAAGTCTTTCTGTAATCAGTATTTGCTATAACTGAGAAGTCGAATTCCATAGGATTAAAATATTCTTTCTGCAAATAAATAGTATTAACTTCTACATCATATTCAAGATCACAAATCAAAGCTGCTATAACTTCCTTATGAGATACCTTATTATTCGCTGTCACATCAATTGGCTGCTCATTGAGCACTCCCTGTTTACTAATACCCTCTCTTATTACTGTGATTAATTTATATTGTTCTTTATACTGAATCAATAATAAGGTACCTGCTATGCAAAACATAAAGATAGCTCCAACTTTTTCTATCAATTCCTTTACATTTTCCATAATAAGCTGCTTTACTTTTGTACAAAGGAAATACCAATAATCGTATCATTTTTATCCCTTAGAATAGTACCTGTAAATTGCACTTTCTGATTGATGTAATTGGTACTTGTGATTGTTTGTGCATCCTTTACTGAAGCATTACTTTCTCCGCCAATTTCAATTTCACCGTTTGTTGAATAATTTAAGGTACGGTTATAATACACCATTGATTTTTTTGTAGATACAACGACTGCAATATCTTCTGTCTTATATTTATTAATTGCATTAATAACTTCACTGCCGGTTACATCCAATCCATCATACATAACCTTATCCTGTTCGCTAAATTCTTTGTTCATTCTGCTGATTTGTCCTATTCCATTGGTTGCTGCTGCATTGGCTTCTCTGGATATGTAAAATCCCAAACCAATTACTACGCATGTAATAATTACACCTGCTGCTAAAATTAGTCCCTTTAATGCATTACTCATATTATTATTCTCCTTTATTTGTACGTTTTTATTTTGAAGTCAGCTACCATCATATTAAAGTTCACTGTTTTTTCAATGTCCTCCTAACTTACTGACTTCACAAACCTGGCTTCAGATAATTCCTATCATTATATGATTTGTTTAGGCAGTATTTAATTACTTTCCACACTGTCTAAAACAATCTAACATTATTTACAAATTGTTCATCTGATTTAAATATGTAATCAATTGGGTAAACCCTTCTATCATAAATGGTATGATAAGATACAGCCCAATGGTTGTAATAAAAGGCAGCCATGCCATTATTGTTGCATAATTTGTCTTATTGCTTGTATATATTTTGTTCTCTAGTTTTCTCTTTTCCTGGTAATTAAAACGCTCTGCCCCAATTTCATCAAAGGCCTTTTCGATCCCTATTTTGTCGCACATCTGAAGTTTTTCGATTATATTTATAAATGGTTCAAAGGGCTCTTCCTCCTTTAATTCTTCCAAGGCTTCCAATTCGCCGGATTGTAAATTGTTAATACAGCTTTGTATGGACTTTTTAAATATATTTGCAAAGTTCTCCATCCATTTCAGTATAGTTTCCACTGTCATACGATCTATAAACATAATCATAAGTATGATACTTTGAAACTGAATCACTTCATCGTCCATAGCCATCTGACGTATTTTCTTTAATAGAATAAGTTGAAAGTACGGAAAGTAGTAAGTGATGACTGTTATTAATAATGCAATCAGTAATTTATACCATTTGTAATACTCCATCTGATACGCCTTAATTCTATAAATCACTTCTTCCGCTGTCATGGCCGCAAGCTGCTTACTTTTTAATACCCCTTTCTCTAATAAACTATACTCAACTTCCTCCTGTGTAACGGCCGCATTCTTATAACGACCTGCATAATCAACCACGGTCACCTTCATATCCCTGGTTTGTTTTTCTGATAACATGGAACTTACATAAGAAATATTGTCTGTGTTTGTAAGAAGCTGATTTCTTTTCTCTTTGTGGATACTAAAAGATATGATAATACAGCATAAGAAAGCGATTAAGCTATAAAGAGTACGTTTAAAGAGGAACTGAATAGGGGTAATGGATTCTCCTGCACGTTTAAGTAATTCCTGCAGCTTTAAAGTTTTTCCATAATTTTTATTCAAGATGTTCTCCAGATGTTTTTTTAAAATGGGAATTTGAGTGAAATAATCTATTAGAACATAATTCTTTACTTCTACTCTTAGATTTTCTTTCAAATGATTAATTATTTTATAAGAAATGGTTGTCATAACAAATATGAGAACCATGGTTAGAATGCCAAATGCACCATAATAATAGTCCTTTAACCCAGCAAAACTAGCTATTGCCCAGTCCTGTATTGCTTGTAAAAACAGAATCGGCATAAGGGCAATAAATATTAAGCCAGAAAATAAAAAGTTGATTTTTTCCCTGTTTACTATCTCGATATTTATTTCCTGACTCAAATACTTTAGATTCGTTAGAAACAAAGATTGATTTTCTACTTTTTTATCACCATATTTCATGATGATTACACTTAAGGCCAGGAAAGTTTTTATAAATCGATTGGGTATATACTGGTTATATTTAGTCACCTCCTCTTCTACATCTTCATCAGTAAGAACTTTGTGTATTTTAGAAATATGAAGTTTCATTGGATGTTCTGCATGTTCTAAAGTATCGTGAATTGCTTCATCTATCATTTCATGTTCCTGATAATAACGTCTCACACTACCAAAAAACTTATCGGATTGTTTCAAAAGTTTTATTTCACTTTTATCTAGAACAAGATAAACAATTTGACTATTAATAAAAAACAAATATGTAATAGAAAGAATGGCACTGTACAAGCTTGGTTTTCGAAGGAATATAAAATATATAATTCCTGTATCTATAAGCCAGGACATCATAATGGCTTTTGAAGTCTTAATTGCTATCTGCTTTGTATCCTCAGGCATTAATATTTCAAACTGCCTTTTTACTTTGTCGAAATATACTTTTGTAATAGGCATTTGAATAAAAAAATCGTACACTTTATAATAAAAAGAACCATTCACCCATCTTCTTCCTATATTATAAATGGAATACTCCTGCCTTTCTTCTATTTGCTTCCTTCCAAGATATAATAAATAAAATAACAGTAAAACAAAAACTGCCAGCAAGGCACATAAAATCTGAACCATTTGAATATTACTCATATAAAACTATGCTCCTTCCACCTCCAAAGACTTTGAATGAATAAATTTCTTTCAACCGTTCAAACATGATGTTACTTTACGACATCTTAAATAATAGCGGATGATATTCAAAATGAGACTTCCAATAGTTCCTCCTTTTAATGTTCTCAGAATAGAAAACATGGTCTTCCATTTGTGAAGATATTTTTCCTTACACTTCTCCTGCTATATAAAAGAACTAAAGTGATGAAAAGAAATTATTGCATTCTATTTGTTCTTCCTCCGTTAAATTATAATACATGGCCTTCATTGTCCGCCTGCTGGGTTTATCCTTCATTTGATATTTACCCTCTTGAAAAACAACAATATCTTTGGTTTGAAACCTATACTTTCGATTTCTTTTCTTATAATATTCACTCATATTCTCTCTTAAATTATCAGAATCAAACTCTTCATCCTCTACCGGAATTATTTCTGTAATCCTTTCAATATACCGATGTCCCTCTGGGGTTTTTATCATATGAATATCAAAATTAACCGTATCCACCACCTGTTCTTCTGCTATAATTTCATTCTTAAATCCACCTTCCTGAAGTAACGCATTTCTCAGATAAATTACCAATCCTTCTGTGGTTTTGGCATGATGAGTAAATAACGTAAATTTACTGGCAACCTGACTTAACTGAACTAACCATCTGGCTACCGGTGCCGATGCTACTTCCCCTAGAATAGTAACTGTCCCATCGGTTTTCTTTTGGATATCCAAAGCCTCTTGCCCGCTTACCGTGGCTGTCTCTTTAAAAGAGAGTATATTCCGATATGGATACAATTTTCTTAGATTCAATTCGAATATTAATTCTTGAATACGTAACGTAAAGATTGGGTTTATAAACTCCACCAGGGCTTTCAGTAAAGTGGTCTTACCGCAGCCTTGTTCACCGGTTATTGCAGTAACCTGGCAGCCTTTTATTAGCCACTTCACAGTTTCAATTGGTATATGACTTCCCTTATCTGTTATTAAGGCTTCCATATTAACTTTTTTAATACTATCAAATTTTCTTACAAAGAATGCCCAGTTTTCTGCAAATGGAGGCCTGACAACAATTACCCTGGAACCATCTTTCATTTCATTAATAATATATCCCTTAGCCGCACTAAGCTGCCCCGGATTATCATAACGATAAATATTTTTACACACTCTTTCCAGTTCCTTCTCACTGCCAAAGCTTAAGAAAGAAAAATGAATGGTTTTACCTTGGAAGAAAATCCATATACCATCATAGGCATTCGGAGGTACAACAACATCTTCCGAAAACATATCCTCTGAAAAGTGATAAAATATATTGGATATTCCAGACACACCTCCGCTGACTCCGTCGATTGCCATATCCCTGATTTCATCAATTGCTCCATGTCCTTTATACAATTGATAAATACGTTGTGTCAGTATTTCTAACTTATCAATGTAACTTAAAGTACCAATTTCATTCATATATGCTCTTTCAATATGTTCTTCCGTCATTTCATAGCTTATCTTTTCCTCTGTAACATGCATATTCTGATTATAATTTTCTATAAAGGCTTCCAATGCATCCGTGCCATGCTCTTTCTTATAGTGATACAGTAAAATATCAAATTTATCCTGATGGGTTAATCGGCTGTACTCTTGGAAAGGGATAATTTGATTGATGTTCTTTTCATTTACCTGAAACTTTAATTGAATCAAATCCTTAATATATTCTTTAATATATTCTTTTGCACCAATATCGCCGCAATTACAAGTCCTTAAAGCCTTTCTTAAAGCAGCTTTTCTTTTCTCCTTTTTCAAAGTTTCGTTTTTATTGAGATTCCATTGAGTGGCATCGGCGTTTAGAATTAAATTAAAAGTTTCTCTGACACTTTCTACAAGATACCGGATATTTAACTCTTGGGGATGATTTTGATTGAATGCATTCTTTTCTCTTTTAAATACAAAATAGAAGAAAATTAATAGAATAATGAGAATTGCCATAATAATTAATAAATTCATAAAATAACTCACCAAATTACCGCCTTTCTATTTCTGCATATTTCATAAGCTTTTTGACGGCCAGTTTTACTTGGTATATAAAATAACCATTGTTATCGTCTTTATCGCAATCCATATTTTTCGACATGAATTGAATTACCTGTCCATCTGATTGTGCATCCATATATTCGGTGTTATATGGTATAATTGCTGAGTTGTTATAATTTAACCACGAAAAAGATTTACGTAGATTTTGTAGATTATATCGGGAATTATGATCATAATTCCCGATTAAGTAAAACACTCTTTTATTCCGGATTCCACGTATATTAACGTAATCTTCTAATATACTTTTATTTTGATTAAGACAAATTACAACTATATCAGAATCCTTAATTATTTTCATTGATAAATCATTAATACCTGAATTAGTATCAATAAAAACAATATCGTGGTAATTTGATGTAGTGCGAAGAATACCCGTGATGGTTTTGCTGATATCACTCTCATATATTTTTCGATTGTCTTTTGCGGTGCCCGGAAGCAGATTCATATGTTTATTCAGCAGGGAGATACAACAGCTTTCAATCACTTCTCCATCTAATGGGGCAGATTTAATATATCGGGTCAGGGCGTCAATACCCGAATCCATAAAGAATTCCCGATCCTCCTTTAAAGATGAAATCAAAGGTGATTCCAAATTATTGAGCTTAAAATGAGTTTGAATTATCAAACTTTTGTATTGATGCAAAAGGGTACTCATAACTGCAATGGCCATTAAATTACTTGTGGTTCCAGATTGGCCGCACACATTACTCCAGAAAGCTATTTTCATAACTATTTCCCCCTTTCTGCCATATGATATGCATTTCTTAGTTCCTTTTTATTTACATTTACATTCAGTTTTATAATCAGCTCCTGTAAAAAAGACTTTGCAGGTTTTGACAGCTTAGGAAAAGAAAAATTAAGGTCATATTGACTTTGTATCCTGTATTTCATATCAATAGGATCCTGATATAGGACATAAACCTGCTCTTCCTCTATCATAAGATTACTTAACTGTTCCTGTATGTATTCCGGCTTAATCTTACATGGAAATACATCCTTTATAATTAAGTATTTTTCTCCATTCCCATTGTAAGAAATATTCTTTATCCGCTTTATATTGTGAAGCTGCAAGTCAGTAATAAACAGTACTTTCTCACATTGAGATAATATTGTGTTCCCAGTATCATAACCAAAATCAATTAATATGTAATCATACTTTTCCTTTTTATCTTTTTTATAATATTTCCCTTGTATAAAATCGATTCCACTATAATGAATATAATTATTTTCTTCTTTTAAAGTTTCCGGTATGGGTATACTCTGATACAGCGCTTCTGTTTCAGCATAATCTACCAGCAAAACTTTTTTTCCTAAATGATATAAAATTCTTGATAAATACAATATAATCTCATACTTATCACTTCCTAGAAAACCGATTAACCTATCCCCCATATATTATTTTTTCATCCTCCTGAACTTCATATGTATCTGTAATATAATATTCCTTTTGCTCCTCTGCCTCCATCTCATACTTTGTATTTTCTTCTTCTTTTGAAATCTTCTGCCCAATTTTCTCAGACAAAGTCCAGTTAACATTGGAAATATCAAGATTCATATAATCTGTCAATCTATTTTCCATTGCCTTTCTTAGGTTCTTATTTACTTCCCTTGAAGCCTTGTCTACTATATTCTTATCCTGCTCCACTAAAGTCAGGGTAGGTAGACTTGGCTGATAAGTAGGTATGGATTCTTCCTGCACATTAGGCTCGATATACTTTGTTGTGTAAAGAATGGTGCCGGTATAAAGATATGCATCAACAATTGCACTTGACATATTCAGAATCTCTTCTTCCTTTAACCAAAGAAAACACTGAAAGGATTCTATATTGGGAGAAAGGATTCGTTTTTTACTTAAAACGATATAGTCTTCACCATTTGGGAAACGGATTCGGACATCCACATAATCATTTTGAATCACATTACTATTGATAAAAAATATATTATATTCTACTTCTCTTAGATCACTTTCCACCATATTGCCGGTTAACATTCCTTTTATAACCTGAGTACCTGTACTAATATCCATTAGAGCTGTCATACCAATGTCTTCTTTTGTCATAAAGTAATTCTGTGGTTTATCTGAGCAAGATGCCCTATAAATGAAATCTTCTTCCGTAATCCGGCTGCCTGCTGGAATATCAACCTTTGCTTCATAGACAAGAACTTCTTTTGCTTCTAATTGTTCTTTTAAAACATTTAAATCATGCTGATACTCTTTTTTAATCCCCCTGATTATTGTAAAGTAAAAGGAAAGAAATGTTATACAAATAATTATTATACTAACTAAAGAAATAACAATGTAGCGCTGTGATGACCTTTTTAGCCTTCTTCTTATCATAAGTATACCTCCTTATGACTTATCTCAAGATTTCTCATTATCATTTCAACAGCTTTTTTTACTTCTTTTATAAAAACATAGTTTGGGTGGCTGCGCTTACATGAATAATTGCGCATTAAGAATTCAACAATATTCCCATGGGAAACCGCTTCCTGATACTCAAGATTGTAGGGAATTATTGCAATATTGGATTTATCGATTAGATGTGTTTTGGAAATTTTATTGATGTTAAGTTTAGATTTTTTTCTGTAACCGCTAATAATAAATACACATTTGTGTAATATAGAAGAATAATTATCAAAGAAATCCTGTATCATAGAATTATTTTGAGCCAGATTTACAACTATTAAATCAGCTTCATTTAATATAATTTTTGAACTAAGGTTATTTCCATTAGAAGTATCAATATATGTAATATCCGCAAATGTTTCAAACATATCAAGTATAGATTCAATCTTATCATATAAATCAAAGTCAAAAGTCCTTGTATTCGTAATGTTTGCAGGCGGAATATAATATAAGCTGCTATCTAAAATCTCCATGGAGACTTTTCTAATTACATTGGATATCTCTGTTGCTACCTGGGAAGCTTCCTGATATACAGGATATATATCTTCTATAGCTTCACGCAATACTACCTCACCTATCTTATAATTATAATCTTCTCTTAGACAGTAATTGGTATCGTGATATCTTAAAATATTATCTAATCTGTTTTTCTGACAATGATTCTCGAATAAAATTGCTTTGAATGAATACTCCAATACTGATGCAACACTAATACAAGCCAAATTACTGGTAACACCAATCTTCTCTTTGGCACTGCTCCAAAAAGCTATTTTCAATTATGTATTCCCCTTCCTATATGTATACTCTTATTTGTTACTAAATAATATAAGTAAATCAGTTCTTTTAAAAAGGTTAAATAAGTCACCTCCATAAAAATCATTAAAATTGGATTTAAAATTGAAACAAAAGAATTTAAGAATCTAGAAACTTAAGATAACTATATAATACACCATTATACTTTATTAGTAAAGTATATTTTTTCAAAAAATACATTATTTTACCTAAATAATGCTTATGTTGTCGTATTTTGTAATATCGTGACGAATACGAAAGGATAAATAAAGAGATAGATTTAGCACCCCAGCTTAAAGTTCATTTATAATCAATAAATTATAGTCTGCTTACTCCATCCACCTTTTTCAATTCAGCAAATTATTACAATTCAAGGAAAATTTTATTTTTTCAACAAATTATGTTATTATTAATACGTTGGAGAGTAATATACCCTTTTATAATTGGTTTTGTAAAATCTGACATATCTTAGTATTAGTTTATGTAGAATAAACGTATATCCAACAAATATTTCGAATATAATGAACTCTTAATTTATGTCCATTAAAATTGTAACCTTATTTATGTTGTTTAGTATTTAAACACCTATATTGATATAGTACAAGGAGAAATTATATTATGATTCAACAATTCAAAAATAATCATGCTATCAGAGCAACGTTATTAGTTTTATTTATATTCTTATTATTAACTGGTTGTAGTAAGAAGAATACAAATAATGATTTAGAATTTACCTTTGATAATAATAATAACTATACTGGGTTCAAAAATGCAAAAAAGATGAGTGTATCAGATGCTATAAAAAATGGATATTATATAAGCGAAAACGGATACATTGTGAGTGGAGAAGACAAATGGGATGAATTTGTTAATAAAGCAAATGACAACACAGAAACACAAATAAGAATGATGAAAATCGTAGAAGATAAAGATTATCTAGAATATATCGATTTCTTTTATAGAGATGAACTATACTATGCATTTAGTTCCAATACATCAGATAGTGTTAAAGTAGGATATAAATATTTGCATGTCTTAGAAGAATCAAAAGAAAATGATATAAAAATGTTCTTTATAGTATTAAGTAATGAGGAAAAATTGACATACAATCAGGTAATGGCCGATTTGCTATCAAGTCAAGCTAATGATGTGAATGATAGCATTCTTGTGTGGGGTATTAAATAAGCCCAAATTATTCATCATAATGCAATGCTAATAAATTTAATTATTATAAATACAATACCTCGAAAGCATCATATAACTTAATATAGTTTAGTATATGAAATATGTGAATACAGTACTTTTGTAATACTATTTTAATTTCTAACAGTTATTATCCATATGAGAAATTTAATTTACTTAAATATATGGGCGAGATTCTTTTATACTCGCCCTTTTACTTTGTGATTTAAATATTATTTATACTTTAATTATTAAAATCAGTCTAGTTATAATCCATTACTCCAATATAGTTCCAACAACGCACCATCGCCTAAATGTAAAGTCTCTCTCAGTGCGCAGAACTTGTCAGCCACACATACGATCCAGCTTTCTAAGTATACCGGCGGAATTGGTGTCAAAGGGAACATATGACGAAGAATGATATTGGTCTCTATAGGCGTAAGCTTAAAATCTTCACTGGCATTTACCAAAGCCTTGCGTGGGTGATGAAAACCATGAAGCCGATGTTCTGCACTATGCTCATGCCAATCGTATAAAAAATAATCATGGAGCAGCGCTCCACGAATTAATGCCTCATAATCCACTTTAAGGTGAAACTTCCATGCAATCCAACAACTCATAAGTGCCACTGCGATGCAATGCTGATACACGGTGACTTTACCGTGCTGCGGATATTGTTTCATTTGCATAATCCGTGAATGCATACACATTCTTCTAAGTTCATTTACAATCAATAATTTATAACATGTTTTATTCATTTCTTACGTAATCGATCCTCCATCTTGTTACCGCTGCTAGTTTAGTTTCAAAGTTATACCACCAAAGATTCAAAGGAAGAAAACCTGTCTTAAGCAACAAACTGCCATTTTGGGAGCATTAATTTAGCATAGCTAAATAACCCAGCATGGTTATATATAATTCAAGCAAAGCCGGATTTAAACTCATAATGACAGTTTTTTGAAGCTTATTAGCTTTATCAAAATCAATTTTTGTTACGATTAAAACAGTATATCTGACTTTTTCTTAAGCAATTTCCCACCGCTTATTATCATCATAACTCCACTTGCAATTCCAGCCACAATAAGTAAAATCCCCATGACTAAATTACCGATACCCACTGACTTCATAGTTGTATAGATTTTTTCACTCATATTTTTTTACCAGCCCTTCCAGAATTTTGCGTTTACCAGCTAGCTATTGTTTAGTCACATTAAGATGTCCTAACCTGTGACTGCTCCGCCGTCTTCATTCATTATTGTTCTGCACCGTACTGTTTATAATACGCGTCAATAGCAGTTTTTAATGTATCATCTATTACGATATTTCCATTATAAGGCTTATTATATAAATGTTCAACTACTTCTTCCATAGTAACTATAGCAGTTGTTTTTATTCCGTAAGTATCTTCAATTTCAGCTAATGCACTCTTACTTCCCTGCCCTTTTTCCATACGGTCTACGGAAACCACTAATCCAATTACATCTACATCACCTTGTGCCTTTAATATTGGCATAGTTTCACCAATGGAAGTTCCTGCTGTAGTTACATCTTCAATTATTATAATTCTGTCTTTATCTCTAATTGGACTTCCCAGAAGGATACCCTTATCACCATGATCTTTTACTTCTTTTCGGTTGGAACAGTATCCAATTTCTTTTCCATAGAATTCACTAATTGCCATAGATGCTGCCACACTTAAAGGAATACCTTTATAAGCCGGTCCGAATAATATATCAAAATCAAGTCCAAAGCGCTCTTTAATTGCCTTACTATAATATTCACCTAATTTTCTTAATTGGGAACCGGTACGGTAAAATCCTGCATTAATAAAGAAAGGGGTTTTTCTGCCGCTCTTTGTTGTGAAATCACCAAATTTTAATACTCCACAATCTACCATGAATTCTATAAACTCTTTTTTGTATTGTTCCATTTTTATCCTCCTGATTGTATTGGATTTATCCTAAGAAAAATTATATCTCTTATCAGAAAAATCCTGTAATTTCATTCTATATTACTATTTAGACACTTGCTCCCACTGCATGCCGCATCTGCTTGCAGATGTGGCACTGCCACAAATCAGGGGTGTGAATTAGGCATTCTAATAATTCACACTTGCTTCCACTGCATGCCACGTCTGCTTGCAGATGTGGCACTGCCACAAATCAGGGGTGTGAATTAGGCATTCTAATAATTCACACTTGCTCCCACTGCATGCCACGTCTGCTTGCAGATGTGGCACTGCCACAAATCAGGGTGTGAATTAGGCATTTCAATAATTCACACTCCTCATTTTGTTCTCATTATTTCATATTGTAATTCTGTTTATTACTTTACACAACCAATTAAATCATTAATATCTTCCACATGATATTTTTTCATGTATTCTTCGATATCCGTAATCACATCCTGAGTAGCCATAGGATTGGTAAAATTAGCAGTTCCTACAGCAACAGCAGTTGCTCCTGCCATTATAAATTCAATGGCATCCTCACCGGTCATAATTCCTCCCATGCCTATAATAGGAATCTTTACAGCATTAGCTACTTGATAAACCATACGTACAGCAATGGGTTTTATTGCAGGTCCGGATAGTCCACCGGTTTTATTGGCTAATTGAAAAGCTTTCTTATGGATATCAATCTTCATTCCGGTAAGCGTATTGATTAATGACAACGCATCTGCACCTGCTGCTTCTGCTGCTTTGGCCGCTTCTGTAATATCCGTTACATTTGGACTCAATTTCATGATAATGGGCTGTTTTGCACGCTTTTTTATTTCTTTTGTAATATTTTCAACTGCTGCACAATTTTGTCCAAATGCAATTCCACCTTCTTTTACGTTGGGACAGGATATATTTATTTCCAGCATATCTACGTCATAATCTGCCAATTTCTCTACTACTTCACAGTAATCTTCAACACTTTTTCCACATACGTTCACGATTACATTGGTATCATAATCAAGCAGAAAGGGTAAATCCCTTTTTACAAATACGTCAATTCCGGGATTTTGCAAGCCAATTGCATTTAACATACCGCTATGGGTTTCTGCAATTCTGGGTGTTGGATTCCCCAGCCAAGGTATATTGGATACACCTTTTGTTGTTACAGCCCCCAATTTATTCAAATCTACAAATTGGCTATATTCCATACCGGAACCAAAGGTACCGGAAGCAGTTGTTACTGGATTCTTCCATTCCACACCTGCTATATTTATTTTTGTGTTCATTTTTTTAAATTCTCTCCTATCTATCCTGAGGATAATAAATCATTCTAGACTATACTATATTTATCAATATAAATTATTGTGAAAACTATACTTGTCTTATTCTTTCATTTTATATTTCTAGTATTGACTATAATTCCACTTCTTCTGCATAAAATACCGGCCCATCCTTACAAATACGTTTATTTTTAACATGGGTATGATGATCAATTTCTTTTGATTTGCATACACAAGCTAAACATGCACCAATACCGCAAGCCATCTTTTCTTCCATGGATATTTGTGCTTTAATACCATTCTCCAAAGCAAAGGTCTTTATTCCCCGAAGCATCGGAGTAGGTCCGCAGGCGAATATAATATCACCTTCCAGATGATTTTCCTTTATAGCATCTATTACATTTCCTTTCGTCCCGGCACTGCCATCTTCTGTGGATAAATAAACTTGTCCATATGGCACAAATTCTTCATTTAAGAAAGTCTCATCCCGATAGCCCAGTACAATCTGCTTTTCACAAGATAATTGCTTTGCCAGCTCTAACATAGGAGGTATGCCAATTCCTCCTCCAATAAGGATTGCTTTCTTTCCTTCCGGATGGAAGCCATTTCCTAAAGGTCCCATAACTTCTATCTTATCAGATACCTTATATTTTGAGAATTCTTCTGTTCCTCTACCAACTACGCGGTAAACCAATCTCAGCATTCCATTATCTTTGTCTATTTCACATATGCTGATTGGCCTTGGAAGTAAACGATTCTCACTTTTACAATACAAGGATATAAACTGACCCGGTTTTGCACTGGCCGCAATATCCTTTTCTTTGATCCACATGCTATAGATATCCTCTGTCAATTTTGTGATTGAGGTAATCACAGCAGCTCTCTTAAAGGTCTCTGCCATAGCTTCTCATCTCCTTATTTTAATCATTCTTCTAATATTTATCTTAATCAATCGGTTACTTATTGATTACTTTCCTGAAATCTTACTTATTATAATCGAAATGTACTGATTACACAAGTCCTTCCCAATTTTTTTGTAATGCCAATATATAAAAAAAAGCTTTGCCGGATAAAGAGAAATCCGGCAAAGCGTCTTTTTAAATTTATTGTAGTTTCTTTACATTCAAAGCTCTAAAGGAGTTTATAATGGCGATTACCGTAACTCCTACATCTGCAAATACCGCAGCCCACATGGTAGCTAAACCAAGGGCACTTAATATAAGAACGATGATTTTTACTCCTATTGCAAACATGGTATTCTGATTTGCAATTGTCAATGTCTTCTTGGAGATTTTCATTGCAGTTGCTATTTTGGAAGGTTCATCCGTCATAATAACGATATCTGCTGCCTCTATGGCTGCATCAGAACCTAAACCGCCCATAGCCATTCCAATATCCGCACGGGCTAGTACAGGAGCATCATTAATTCCGTCACCTACAAAACTCAGCTTTCCTTTTTGGGATTTTGATTGGAAGATTTCTTCCAGTTTCTCAACTTTATTGGTTGGAAGTAACTCAGAATATACCTTGTCTATTCCTAGATCTTCCGCCACTTTATTAGCAACTTCTTTATTATCCCCAGTTAACATAACCAATTGTTTAATTCCAGCTGATTTTAAGTCATGTATTGCTTGCTTAGCATCCGGTTTTAATTCATCTGCAATTAGAATATAACCCATATATTGCTGATCTACTGCAACATGGACAACCGTGCCGATTAATTTTTCTTTAGAGTATGACACATTTTGCTTATCCATTAACTTGGCATTACCAACAGCTACTGACTTTCCATCAATCTCTGCAATCACGCCATGACCTGACACTTCTTCCACATTAGCAATTCTTGTATTATCTATATTTTTACCATAAGCATTTTTTAACGATATAGAGATTGGATGATTGGAGTAACTTTCTGCAAAAGCAGCTAATTCCAGCAATTCTTCTTTTGAAATGCCCTGTGGCTCCACTTCCTGTACTGTAAATACACCTTTTGTTAAAGTTCCTGTTTTATCAAACACAACTATTTCTGTTTTCGCTAAGGCTTCCAGATAATTGCTTCCCTTTACCAGAATACCCTTTTTGGACGCACCGCCAATTCCGCCAAAAAAACTAAGGGGAATGGATATAACAAGTGCGCAAGGACAAGATACTACAAGGAAGTTTAATGCTCTGTAAATCCAGTCACTAAATTCCTGGCCCTTTACTAAAAGAGGAGGTGCAAATGCAAGAATTACTGCAATAATTACTACAATGGGTGTATAATATCTGGCAAATTTAGTGATAAACCGCTCAGAATTGGACTTTTTGCTGCTTGCATTCTCAACCAAATCCAGTATTTTGCTTACCGTTGATTCCCCAAATTCTTTTGTAACTTCCACGGTAAGAACACCATTCATATTGATGCATCCGCTTAAAATGTCATCTCCGGTTTCTATTTCACGGGGAACGGATTCTCCCGTTAAGGCAGTGGTATCAAGCATCGAATTTCCTTCTATGACCTTACCGTCCAGCGGAACTTTTTCTCCTGGCTTGATTACGATAATATCACCAATTTGTACTTCCTCCGGATCTATAGTTTCAATTTCATCTCCTCGTTTTACATTTGCATAATCCGGTCTTATATCCATTAAACTAGATATGGATTTTCTGGACTGGGCAACTGCATAACTTTGAAACAATTCACCAACTTGATAAAATAGCATAACTGCAACAGCTTCCGGATATTCTCCTACAAAGAAAGCTCCAATGGTTGCAAGGCTCATTAAGAAATTTTCATCAAACACATTACCTTTAATAATATTTCTTAAAGCCATTAATACGACATCCCCGCCAACTATAATATAGCTTATGATAAATAATGCAAGTCCTATCCAGGGATTATTTATAGGTAATAACGCTGCCCCAAGCAGGACAACTCCCCCAATTATAATACGCCAAAGTCTTTTTTTCATATAAATCCTCCAAGCTTCCGTGCCTGCGAATACGAATGCAAACACAATATTTGCAAGCGAATTGTCACAATTCACTTTTCCCCTCCCGCTACAGCAGAAAAACTTCGTGCCTATATCTGCCTACTAAACGGTTGTATTTTCTGTTCTATAAACAAAATCTATATAATTTGAATAAGTAGATTTCATTTACAGATCCGACTTTTGTATTCTATGCTTTTTTCATATTTACAGAAGGCTCAAATTTCTTAACAATCTTTTCTGCTTCTGAAATTATGGTTTCCGTTTTTTCATCCTCACATTCAATAACCAGTTTTGTAGTCATAAAATTAACTGTAGCAGATTTAACTCCATCTAATTTATTAATTTCTCCTTCAATTTTTGATGCACAATGAGCACAATCTAAACCTTCTAAACGAAATGTCTTCTTCATAACAACCTCTATTCCGGCGCTTAAGCACCCTTTTATTTTTTATTTTGATATTTACTTTCAATACATTTTGCAATATTAAGCCAAAACGGCTATGAAGTTTAATTTAACCTTCATTCTCTTCTTCTCTAATATGTTCTAAGCCTTTTTCAAATATTTCTTTTACATGATCATCTGAAAGAGAATAATAAACTACTTTACCATCTCTTCTAAATTTCACTAGATTTGCCTGTTTCAGAGATCTTAACTGATGCGATATTGCTGATTTGGTCATATTCAATAAAACTGCTAAGTCACAAACACACATTTCACTTTCGTCCAATGCCCACATAATCTTAACTCTTGTACTATCACCTAAAACTTTAAAAAAATCCGATAGATCATAAAGTATATCTTCCTCCGGCATCTTCTTTTTTACAGATTCAACTACATCACTATGGATTACATCACAATCACAAAGAATAGTTTCATTTTTCGCCATAGGAACACCCCTTTCTTTTTTTGTCTTTAATTGAATAGTTGTTCAACTGTTGTTTTTATTATAGTTGAATACATGCTCAATTGTCAATACCTTTTTTAAAAATAAAAAATAACTATTATAAATAAATTCTCTTTGCCATGCTTTTTTCACGGTCGAGCATCTATTTTTATAATAGTTATTTTATAGGTTTTATCTGATTTTATGAGCTTTATATACTTAAGGAAAAGGATCCTGTCTTTTTTTACATTCCTCTGCACAATCCTGATTATTTTGAAACTTTCTGTAATTTATCAATGAAATCCTTTAAAGTTGCATCCTCTTTAACAGCACTTGCTAATTCTGTATTAACTCTCTCAATTTCGGTTTCAATTTCTTTTTCCTGTGATAGTTTATTAATATGGTCTTGTAAGTCAGGAGCACTGGTATCATGTTCTATAGCCAATGTACCTTTACTATCCATAATTACATAAACCACACTCATCCCTGGAACTTCTGTTTTTATATGAAAGAGCTTCATATAATAAGTAGTAAACGCAAAATAGGTTCCTTCTTTCAGACCAGGTTTTATAATGGTTTTTACATCATTATATTTTTCAATTCCTTCTCGTTTTTCCGCAATGGACTCTGCCGCTTTATCAGCCTCCTGTCCCTTTGTGGCTGAGAGAACCTTTTTATCTACTTTTTCTGTATCGCCGTAGTACTCTTTTATTAAGGCATTGATTTCTTTTTTTGCTTCGGCGGTTACTTCAATTGGTTTAACTTCTTCTTTCATATCCCTATCCTCTGATGCTGCGTCCTTTTCTTCTACCATTTCCGGCTTATTATCACTTACTTCTTCCTTGTTCGCGCTTAGAATTTCTGCTTCTTTTTTGCCTTTATTTAGACTTGTAGCAATCATGATAGAAAATACAGCAAGAACTGCAATACTTATACTTAAAATTTTGATTCTATTTTTTTGATTCATAATGACTCCAATCTATTTATCAATTTTAAAAAAGGCCTGCTGCAGTAGTCTTTCCCATAATGAGATGACAACCTGCAACAACCCTCTAATTACCTTTATAGAAAATAAGCATTTTAAGATATTTATTACTTAATATATCTAACCGCTTTTACAGGTTGTCTATAATTATAGTTTGTAATTCTGATTCCGGTTTCAGGACTGCTTGCATGTATTACTCTTCCATTTCCAATATAAATAGCAACATGATTGATCACACCGTTTCTGCTATAGAATATTAAATCGCCTGTTTGAACATTACTAATGGAGATTTCGCTTCCTCCTGCTGCCTGACTACGTGAATCTCTTGGAATGCTAACTCCGTTATCTCTAAATACGGATTGTGTAAATCCAGAACAATCAGCACCATGAGTTAAACTTGTTCCTCCCCAAACATATGGATTACCTAAGAATCTTAAAGCATAATTTA
>NZ_DAMAUC010000017.1:0-14611 GCF_032079385.1 Anaerocolumna sp. | reverse complement strand
TGTTTGATCTTGTGGAAGAGTTACCGGATGAAGTTGAAGAGGAGCTGCTTGAGGATGAATTGCTTGAAGAAGCATTGCTATATCCTGAATTTGAACTGCTGCTATTAGAAACACTACTGCTTGAATAAGTTGCTCTATTATTAGCTTCTTCTTGTGCTCTTCTTACTGCTTCTTCTCTTTCTAATCTTGCTTTTTCTTCTTCAATGGACTCTGCTTCTTCAAATTCAGTTCTTAAATCAACATAATCCTCTGAAACATATCCTATTACATCAGAATCAATTGATACCTTTACCCATCCATCTAATTCTTTTTTTACCATTAGTTCTTCTTCGATAGGAACTAAGGTCAATACAATTGAATCCAAATCAGGTTTTTCTCTTACTTTTAAAGTTGTTGTATTAACTGTTGCTATCCTTTTTCCGACTTTCTCTGCAAGTTCTTTCACTTCATCACCTGTAGTTAGGAACTCGGCTTTTATGTACCCGGTAACGGATCCTGATTCTACTTTATACCAACCGTTTTTTTCTGCAACTACAGTTGCAGCTGAATCATTATATAATTTACCTAAAATCTTACTGCTTTCATTGGGTTTACGTCTGATATTAACATAATTTGTTACGTTTGCAATACCAATATTTTCAAACTCAGCAGCTGAAGTTAAATATTTATTTATATATGTAATATCACTGTCACTTTGATAAAATTCATCAAGTATTACATCCATCCCTGCTATAGGTATTTCTGCCGCTTGCGTAACAATTGTCCTTCCTGCAAATGCCACAGTTCCAATTAGACAACATGTAGCTATTCTTCCTATTCTTCTCATTTATTGGCCTCCGTATATCATTACGTTATGTTCTAATTAATTTGTTACGAATTTATTAAATTTATTACAAACTTATTATAACAATACTCTCAGAAGCTTTTCAATGGCTAATATATGGTAATAAAATGCTTATTGATATATCATTTATCTACGTTTCTTTTTTATGGCTATACTGGACGGTCTCGTTAATTTTATGAAATAAATAAATTTTTTACTTGACATCAACTATTAATAGTGTTAATTTCTAATTAATAGGTAATACCTTTTACCTATTAATTAGGAGGACTTTTATTATGGCTTATCAAAATCACATGGATTACTTAAGAAGAGCAATTGAAATTTCAAGGAGAGCCCGTGCAAATGGAAATACTCCATTTGGAGCTCTTTTAGTAGACAAAGATGGCAGCATTATTATGGAGCAGGGCAATATTGAAATTACAGAAAAACTCTGTACCGGTCACGCGGAAGCCACACTGGCAGCCCGTGCATCCCATGAATATCCAAAGGATTTCTTATGGAACTGTACCCTTTATACAACAGCTGAGCCTTGTGCAATGTGTTCCGGAGCTATTTACTGGGCTAATATTGGCCGCGTAGTTTATGGTATGACAGAGCGCAGATTATTACAACTTACTGGGAGTAACCAGCAGAATCCTACATTCGACCTACCATGCCGCGATATATTCTCAAAGGGGCAAAAAGATATCACCGTTCTGGGCCCTTTTCCTGAAATTGAAGAAGAAGCAGCAAAAGTACATGAGGGTTATTGGATTTAGAAACTAACATATAAAGATAGGCAGTTTCAAAATGTTCTTAGCTTGAGTTTCTGCAAAATGCTATGGCTGAATATAAAACTGCAGAAAATCAAGAAGTTTAAAGATTGACATTTATTTTTACTTAACCTATACTAATGTCACTAGCTGAATTTAAACAAAGCTGGTGATATTTTTTTGCAGGGCTTTTGCCAGCCCATAACCATCTGTTTTCATTGGTGGTAATATTTACTACGAGGAGGTATAGGAACTTGGAAAATCTTCATATAAATGTCATGTCACTTTCTGAACAGGCCAAGGATAAAATAAGGCAATATATTTCCACTATGGATCTCGAAAAAAGTAATAAATTGCCTCGAGAAGAAACGATGGCAAATCTCATTGGCGTCAGCCGCATTACTCTCCGTACCGCATTAAATGACCTTGCCTGTGAGGGCATTATCCTTCGCCGTCAAGGTAAAGGAACCTTTGTAAATGTTGATTCTTTAAATATAAATGTAAAGTTTAACCCCGTTATGGAGTTCACTGATATGATTCGCAACAGCGGGTATCGTCCTTCTGTACAGTTATTGGAAATCCAATTTGTATCAGCCAAATCAATTGCAGCTGAATTGCAACTTTCAGAAAATGACAAGCTGGTAATGTGTGAAAAGATATTCTTTGCTGATGAAAATCTCTGCGCTTACTGCATAGATTATTTTCCACTGACTGCAATTGGCGGTGAAGAAGCCTTTGATAATTTCTCTAATTATCAAAACTCAGTTTTTACTTATATTTATGGTCATTCCGGTCATAAAATAATCTGGGATAAAGTAAAAATAAAAACTGCAATCGGTGAAGATATTCCTAACCTATCCAGCCGTATTTCAGATAAAAATATAAACAATAAGCCCTTCTTATTATTAGAAGGTGTTAATTATGATGATCATGATACTCCTCTTGTATATGCAAAAGAATATGTTGATACGGATTTTATACAGTTTAGTATGATACGCCAGCGAAATATCAATTATTCAAAATAATCTAACACGTAACTTGTTCCGGTTTAACCTAAGCATGACAAGGCAATGATAAAATGCTTCGATGCAACGGCAAAACTTAAGGTAATCTCTTCTCTGAGTTTCCTTCCAGTCGCCAGTTGTGCCGAAGCATTGTTTAGTTTCATAATTATTTGATTTTTAATATCTTTCTTCCGATTCCTACAATTGGCTTATAAAAAATGCCTTCCATTTCCTTACGGACTGCTTTTAACTCTTTTCTAATAGTAATGTGTTGAGGGCAGTGGCTTTCACATTTGCCGCATTCTATGCATTGGGATGCATTTGCCGGTTTTTCTGACATGGCACCTAAAGTTTGCATATATTTCCACCAAGCCAATTTACTACCTAATAAAAACTTCTCATTATAACTGGAAAAACAGCCTGGAATATTTACACCGGCAGGACAGGGCATGCAATAACCACAGCCGGTGCAGGGAACTTTTGTTAATTCCTGCATTACTGCCTTCACTTTTTCAAAAACGAGTAATTCTTCTTCCGTAAACGAATCCGCTTTTGCATAACTTGCAATTCTGATATTATCCTCCACTTGCTCTTCTGTACTCATACCGGATAATACAACGTTAACCGCCTGATGGTTCCATACCCACCTGAGTGCCCATTCAGCAGGAGAACGATCCTTATCATAACTTTTGAAGGTCCTAAGCACTTTTTCAGGCAGACTGTTAACCAATCTTCCTCCCCTGAGAGGTTCCATAACAATTACCGGTATTCCAAGACTTGCCGCCAACTGTAACCCTGACTTGGTGGCCTGGTTATTTTCATCCATATAATTATATTGTATTTGACAAAAATCCCAGGGGTAGGCCTGTACAATATCTTCAAAGTCTGTTTTACTTCCGTGGAAGGAGAACCCAATATTCTTAATGGTTCCTTCTTTTTTCAAGTCTTCAAGCCATTCCAAAACACCAAGGGCTGCCATCCGGTCAAACATAGCTTTGTCCGTTAGCATATGTAAAAGATAATAATCAATATAATTCGTTTGCAGTTTCTCTAGTTGAACCGCAAATATCTTTTTGGCATTCTCTAATTTTTTAACCAAGAATGGGGGAAGTTTAGTAGCAATTTTCACACGTTCCCGATATCCCCCAGATAGTGCTTCTCCCAGCAAGGATTCGCTCTTTCCGTTATGATAAAAATAAGCGGTATCAAAATAATTAACACCCTTTTCTATAGCATCCCGTATCATGGCAATGGCTCTGGGCATATCAATATTACCTCCCTTGACAGGAAAACGCATACAGCCAAAGCCTAAAACAGATAATTGATCTCCGTTTTTTTGATTCACTCTTGTTAACATAAATCCCTCCCCGCAGTTCTTAACACACATATAAGTTAAGTTAGAGTATACATGAAAGAAGGCATAATTTCTATATTAATTTAAAATCAATTTTATTTCACTAGATAAATAAAATATAAAAAGACCATAACTGACAAAAGGAAGGAAAAGCTATGAATTGCAGCCCTTTCTCATCATTCTTCATTATGGTCTTTCTATATTATATAAACTATATGTTTTTAGAAATATTATTCCTGGTTTAGTACACGGCTTAAGAAAGCTTTCGTACGCTCTTCTTTTGGATTATTAAATATCTGCTCCGGTGTTCCTTCTTCCGCAATAACTCCTTTATCCATAAATACCACACGATCTGCAACTTCTTTTGCAAATCCCATTTCGTGAGTTACTACTAACATAGTTAATCCACTTTCTGCAAGTTCTTTCATTACCTTAAGCACCTCACCTACCATCTCGGGATCAAGTGCTGAAGTAGGTTCATCAAATAACATAACATCCGGTTCCATAGAAAGTGCTCTTGCTATGGCTACTCGCTGTTTTTGACCACCGGATAACTGTTTTGGCTTCGCATTCACATATTGATCCATCCCTACTAATCTTAAGTATTTCATGGCAATTGTTTCAGCCTCTTCTTTTGAGCGCTTTAAAACTGTCATTTGACCAACTATACAGTTGCTTAGCACATTATGGTTATTAAATAAATTAAATTGCTGAAATACCATGCCTAGCTTGGTTCGGTATGCATATATATTATGTGTATCACTTAAAATATCAACACCATTATACATAATCTTTCCACCACTTGGTTTTTCTAATAAATTAACACAACGAAGCAGCGTGGATTTTCCTGATCCTGAGGAACCAATAATACAAACCACCTCACCCTTACTTACAGAAAAATCAACATCTTTTAAAACTTCATGGCTACCGAAAGATTTGTTCAAATGCTGTATATCTATTACTTTCTCCATTATAACTTTCCTTTCCAAATTCAATGTAAAAATCAAATAGCACGAGGTATCACTGGATTCTTATTTATTCTCTGTTCTACGAATCAGATCCTCCGGTCTTTCTACCTGCATTTGATTTGCTATCATAATGTAGTTATCAGGGCCATCTATTTTTCTTTCAATAAAGCGCAAGATTCTTGTTATTGTAAATGTCATAATTAAATAAATAATACAAGTTATAAAGAAGGTTTCATAATATCGGTAGTTGATACCTACAATGGAGCTGGTTTGAAAATACAGCTCAGTAACAGATATTACGTTAAGTACGGAAGTATCTTTTATATTAATTACAAATTCATTGCCCGTTGCTGGTAAAATATTACGAACAACCTGAGGCAGTACAACCTTGAACATAGTCTGTACGTGATTCATTCCAATGGCCGCTGCCGCTTCAAATTGACCTTTATCAATAGAAACAATACCACCGCGAACAATTTCAGACATATAAGCTCCGGTATTAATGGACACGATAAAAATTGCTGCTACAGTTTTATTTAAATCAATTCCAAATGCCTGTGCAGAACCATAATAAATAACCATTGCCTGAACAATCATCGGTGTTCCCCGGAAGAATTCCACATAAAAAGATAAAATACCATTTATGATTTTTATAAGTACTTTTTTAAAACCTCTTTCCGGAACAGGAATAGTTCTGATCAGTCCCACTAGCAGGCCAATAACAGATCCTACAATCGTACCAACCATTGATATATAAAGTGTAGTACCGGCACCACGTAAAAACATCAGCCAGTATTTTGAAAATATATTTATAATTACATTAAGGCTCATTATAACAACCTATACCTTTCTAACTAAATGGAGCTACCCATCTATTTTATAATTGTTACATTTCATATGTTAAACTTTTTATTCTTACGCAAATTGCGCATCCTTAGTAAGTAATTTACCCTTCCATTGAAGTAGTCTTTCCTATAAAAGTAGTCTTTTCTATATTAATCAGCAGAAGGTTGATTTATAATTGCATTATCCATGATTTGAGTACGTTCCTCTTCGGAAATACCTGCAAGTATCTCATTAATCTTAGCTGTTAAATCGCTTCCTTTAATTAGACCAACTGCAATTGCGGTATCTTCATCTGAGGTTACAAAACCATCTGTAAACTCAACCATAACTAAGTTTTTATTTGCAGCAGAAGCGCTAATGCCTTCCGGACGTTCAGAAACGTAACCATCAATTATTCCAGCTTCCAATGCTACTCTCATTGCCGGAAAATTCTCCATAGCAGTTTGTTTTTTAACACCTTCAATCTGTTGAATTACCGTATAATGAAAAGTGTTAAGCTGTGCTGTGATTTTTGCTCCTTTAAAACCCTGTATGGAAGCAGCATTTTCAAATGCTCCACCTTTTTTAACTACCATAACCAAGTTAGATTTATAGTAACTATCAGAGAAATCAATTACTTCTTTTCTTTCAGCAGTTGGAGACATACCGGCTAAAATAGCATCAATTTTTCCTGAATTTAGAGCAGGAACAAGACCGTCCCAATCGGTTTTAACAATAACCAATTCTTTACCCAAACCTTCTGCAAGCTTTTTGGCTATTTCAACGTCATATCCACCTGCATACTCAGCATTACCTTCTATCTTAACAGCATCATTGGAGTTGTCCAATTGTGTCCAGTTAAAAGGAGGATATCCGGCTTCCATACCTACTCTAAATACATCTTTACTTTTCTGATCCGTTCCGGTTTGTGTATCTCCTTTATCCTTTTCTCCCTGTACCTCAGTTTCATTAAGTCTATCATCTGTTTTAGTATTTTCACCATTCTTGCCACATGCTGTAAAAAACATTGTCATGGATAAACACATTGCTAATAGTATACACATTCTTTTCTTCATTAAAATCTCTCCTTTTATTTTACTGATTTGATTTATAGATTTTCCATCTCATCCACTATTTTGCTTTTATTATGCACTTACCGGCTAATATTTATATTCGTAAATTTTTATTAGCATTTCTTATTCAGTTAAGTGCCTATTTTCAGCAGAGTGTTTTGTACTTTGTGAGGTTTTCAATAAAAAAAGACCTGAGATGATCTCAGGCCTAACATACAAATTTACCCTAATCCCTCTACAATTCTCAAATGAGATAGCACAACTCAATAAACTGGGGTGTCTATTGAGACAGTCCTGCAGCTCTTAACTGCAGACCCAGCAAATAATACAGAGGGTATTATAAGCTTCGGCAATATTTCCTTCTCCTTAGAATCATAGCTTCCTCACGCTCCTCCAAGGACTGTTAAATATTGCGCCTCTACCTCACTCGCTAAAGTGAGGTTTCTATTTAATTATATTGCATATTCTACATCATCCCTTAATAACTGTCAACATAGAAAATGTATTTTATAATATTCAGAATGTTAATCCTTCTACAATGTTAATTTCTTTAAAATCCTGCTACAGCTTTTCAACGTTTGGTTTATAATAATTTTATATATTTTCGTATAAAAAGTATTGAATTATCTTCCATAGCATGGTATTATCATAACATAAATATTGTTAAATATTTATCATAATTATCATTCTATGGAGGACAATATGAAAAAATTACTTATTTTAGTTATGGGCCTTGTATTAGTTATGGGGGCATTCACAGCGTGTAAATCGAAAGACGCAGAGGAAACAGATACAAAGACAGAAGTTGAAACAAAAGATGAAGAAAAGACAGAACCTACAACAGAACCAACAGAAGCACCTACAGAAGCACCTGAAACAGTTTCAAATGCAGCAGGTGTAAAAACAGGTTTAGCAGTTATTACATCCGCTAAATCATCCAAAGATGCAGGTGATTCAGATGGTACAGCTCAGGCAGATTCAACTGCTGCAGCAGTAATAATTGACGAAAACGGCGTTATCGTAAACTGTGTCATTGACGTTGTTCAAACCAAAATAGGCTTTTCAAAAAATGGTGAAGTAACCACCGATTCTGCAGCACAATTTATATCCAAACATGAACTTGGTGACGATTACCAAATGAGAGGTGCTTCCAAAATTGGCAAAGAGTGGAATGAACAAGCAACTGCTCTTGCAGAATACATAATTGGAAAAACAATTGATGAAGTAAAAGGCATCGCTGTTGATGAGAATAGTTATCCAGCAGCTGAAGATTTAACAAGTTCCGTAACAATGAATATTGGTTCTATGCTAGGTGCAGTTGAAAAAGCCGTTGCTAATGCACAACCATTAGGAGCTTCTGCAAGTGATAAATTAGGTTTAGGAATTATATCCGAACTTGGACATAGTACAAAGAATGCCGGCGATGAAGATGGTGTAGCACAGGCTTATACCCATTATGGTGTTGTTACATTAGGTACAGATGGTAAAATTACAAGCAGTATTATAGATGCTTCTCAAGCAAATATTTCTTTTTCTAAAGAAGGAAAGATTACTTCTGATTTAGCTGCTTCCTTTCAGACTAAAAATGAGTTAGGTGATGGATATGGTATGAGAACAGCATCTAAAATCGGTAAGGAATGGAATGAACAGGCTAAAGCATTTACAGATTATATTGTAGGAAAAGCAATGAACGATGTTACAAGCATTGCTATCAGTGAAGAAGGTACTCCTACTTCCGAAGATCTTACAGGATCTGTTACTGTGGGAATTGGTAGTTTCTTAACTGTAATTGAAAAAGCTTGTACAACTGCCAAATAATAAGTTAATTTGAGGCTGTCGCAAAACATTACTGTCATTCTGAGAGAGTTTTTAGCTGGCTTAGCTGAATTCCATGCTCAGAATGACTGTTTTGCAACAGCCCTTTTTTAATGTCTCAAGGGAGTTAATCAATTTGACAAAAAAAATAATTACTATCTCATTAATTTTAACCATCCTTATTACTACCTCTTCTTGCAGTGCAAAAGAGCAGAAAAAATATAGTGCTCAATTTCTGGAGCTGTTCAATACAATTACTGAAATTGTTGCATATTCGGATTCAAAGGAGGAGTTTTCTACCTTTGCCCAACTTATTTATGATAATTTAGAAGAATATCATAAGCTATATGATAAATATAATGATTATGACAACATAAATAATATAAAAACCATTAATGATAACGCTGGTATTAAACCTGTTAAAGTGGATCAGCGAATTATTGATTTATTGCTTTTTTGTAAAAATCAATATCAGTTATCGGAGGGCAAGGTGAATATTGCTATGGGTTCCGTACTGGAGATATGGCATGAATATAGAGAAGATGGAATCAATAATCCGGAAAGTGCATCATTACCGCCTATGGAGCAATTAGAAGCTGCAAATTTACATACTAATATAGATAATCTAATCATTGATGAAGTTTCTTCTACTGTTTACCTTTCAGATGCAAATATGAAACTGGATGTTGGCGCTGTCGCCAAAGGATATGCAACGGAACAGGTAAGCCAGATAGCAAAGGACAAAGGTTATAAGAACTTTCTATTAAGTGTTGGCGGAAACGTCCGCTCCATGGGAACAAAAGGGCCTAAAAAAGAACCTTGGAGTGTGGGAATCCAAAATCCTGATAAACATTCAGAGAAAAAAAGCCTTTATACCCTAAATCTGAAAAATTTATCTCTGGTATCCAGCGGCAACTATGAACGCTATTATACCGTGAATGGAAAGATTTATCACCATATTATTGATCCTGTTACACTTATGCCTTCCGAATATTTTACAGCTCTATCCATTGTCTGTGAAGATTCCGGTTTGGCAGATGCGTTATCAACAACTATATACAACATGCCCTTTGAAGAAGGCAGCGCATTAATTGAAAGCTTAGAAGATGTAGAAGCTTTATGGGTATTCCCTGACGGTGAAATGAGATATTCAGAACATTTTGAAGAACTTATAAAACAATAATAATAAAAATACCAAACAGCCTAATAAAGATAAGCAAATGCTCACCATATGGCAAACAACTATACTATGTAGCTGTCAACCATATGGGAAGCATTTGCTTATCTTTATTAGACTGTTTTTATTTTATTCTATATTTATTTATATTTAATCATATCTGCTATCTTCTTAAGATTTTTCCTGCCAATGGTGCCCGTAACATGCTTGCAGTTGGCATATTGGAACCTAACAGAGGATTCAGATAATGTCTAAAGGCCTCTGTCACATTGTTGCCTCTTTCATTAATAAATTTATCCGGCATCAATTTTGTTTTAGCCGCAACCTCCAATAAAGGGGCCATCTTATAGTCGACAGAATAATCACCGGTTCTATTGATTGCAATGGAACCATCCACATTATGCCATATAGCAAATTGAGCTGCCTTCTCACCAACTTCTCTTGCTTCATGCTGATCTACATCGGAAACACAGCCCATAAAAGATCTCTGCAAATAACCCAGGGTATCTGATCTTACCCTTTGAATATTTAATTTATTCTTTATCTGCTGAGTGAGAAGATCTCCTAAGGCTCCTGTA
Organism: Anaerocolumna sp.; assembly: GCF_032079385.1. Classification (NCBI taxonomy): domain Bacteria; kingdom Bacillati; phylum Bacillota; class Clostridia; order Lachnospirales; family Lachnospiraceae; genus Anaerocolumna; species Anaerocolumna sp. Next base: position 4,221 of record NZ_DAMAUC010000017.1, on the reverse strand, counting down.
CCGGATAATTGCATATTTCCATGGGCATCTACCTCCTGATTAATCAGTTTAGTAACAATGGGGATTCCATTTTCGTCTTGTATGCCTTCTGAAACCGCAATGAGACATCTTCCATATTTCTGATATATTTCATTTACGTCGTGTAAGAAATTCTCCATAATAAAAGGTCTTTCCGGGAGATAGACTAAATGTGGTCCATCATCCGGATATTTTTGTGCAATAGCAGAGGCTGCAGTTAAAAAGCCTGCATTTCTTCCCATTACAACACCAATGTGAACCCCCGGTAAGGCACGGTTATCTAAATTTAGTCCGATAAATGACTGTGCAACAAATTTTGCTGCTGAACCGTATCCCGGTGTATGATCATTCATCATTAAGTCATTATCAATGGTTTTTGGAATATGAATAGCCCGGAACTCATAATCTGATTGTTCTGCCTGTTGATTTACAATTCTAACGGTGTCAGCAGAATCATTCCCACCAATATAGAAAAAATAACGTACGTCATGAGCTTTAAAAACATGAAATATTTCTTTGCAATAGGCTTCATCCGGTTTTTCTCTCGTTGAGAATAAAGCAGAGGAAGGGGTGATTGCAACTTGTTCCAGATTATGTGTTGTCTCTTGTGTTAAATCAAGAAAGTCTTCATTAATAATACCGGAAACTCCATTAATTGCTCCATATACCTTAGTTATTTGATTGAACTTTCTTGATTCCAGAACAACCCCAACCAATGATTGATTAATTACAGCCGTAGGGCCCCCACCCTGTGCTACAACAACTTTTCCTTCAAGCATCATATATAGCTACACTCCTTCGTTTATTAATAACTAGTTCCATTCTATTTCCAGTGGAGCTATTTGTCAATTAAAAAAAGTGATTTGCCATAAAAAGTGCAATAAATAACAATATAATAGCCTTTATAGTGACTATTATAGAAATAACTTTCTAATTGTTTTACATTTCACTAGCCAATCGTGAATTATAGTACTTTTTGAACATTATACAACGAATTTACTACAAGCCACATCTGAGGAAAGAAGTTCATAATCTGCCATATTCCGGCACCACTTAATTGATATTCATTGATCAGACGGAATTTTGCTTCCATACTTCTCGCATCATCAAACCATACCACATGAGCAACTCCTTCGGAATCTGTATAATAATAAAAAGGTGCCTGTGCTTCTTCATCAAATAATATGGTTGCTCCGTACTGAACAGCACGTTTAATTGCTTCTACATTGCTAAGGGTTTCTGCTGCTGTTTGACCTTTTATAAAAGGTAATTTCCAATCATAAGCATAATTGGGAATCCCCATAAGAATCTTATTATTATCGATCTCTGATATTCCATATTCTAATACACGACGGATACTTGGTATAGGTGCTGTCGCCATAGGAGGGCCGTAGGTATAGCCCCATTCATATGTCATTAAAAGCACTTTATCAGCTATCGCGCCAATGCTGGGATAGTCATGTGCCTCGTATAAAAGACCTGCCTGCTCTGCGGAAATTTTAGGTGCCAACGCTACCATTAAACTAAGCCCCTCCGGTTCTAGCCTATTCTTAAGATTTCTGATGAATTGAATAAATAAATCTTTGTCTCCCGGTAATACGAATTCAAAATCCACATCCATACCTACATAGTTTTTTGCTTTCATGGTAGATACTAGATTATCAATTAATTGATTCTGCACTTCCGGATTGGTAAACATAGTATGAGCTAGTTCATTGCTAAAATTTCCTTCCGGTGTCATAGGTGCAAGAACCAGAATAGGTCCTACGCCATAATCTCTGGCAGTCGCAATTAGTTCTTCGTCATCAATAGGAATTAATTCACCTGTTGGAGTAAATCCATAAGCAAATAAGTACAAATACGTTAAAAATGGAAGGGTTTTTCGTAAGACTGCACGGTCAATAAATTGATAAGCATAGCCACCAATCACAATATTACCTAGTTTATTTCTTTCATCCACCTCTTCAAATTTAATCACAATTGTCTGCCCTGGAACTAAATAGCCAAGTTCCCCGATACGGGGATTATTTTGTAGTATCTGATTGGGAGTGACCCCATAAGCCTCTGCAATCCCATATAGACTATCTCCCTCTTCTACGGTATGAATAACTTCTGCATGCTGAACTACGATACTCTGCCCTACCAATAGATTTTCCGGATTTGGCAGTTCATTATCAGTAATTAATCGTTCTGGTGTAACATCATATTGGTTCGCTATCGAAGTTATTGTCTCTCCTGGCTGTACCACATGTATAGTCATAAAGCCTCCATGCTTAAAAAAGAAATTTTTATAATTAATATATGCACGCAAATAATGATGGTGAAGTGAAATGTCCAAAATATAAAAATCTTACATAATCCAGATACTTTTGATGAACAATAATAATGAGTATAGATTATTATTTTATTCTCCAATATCTATAACTTCATAACCAATTAAATATAATATTAAATCAATAAAATGGAGGTCTTTATGAACAAGGCAAAGACAGAAAAACAACAACAGAAAAAAGAACTTGAGCATTTTAATAATGTTACTCATAAAACTAAAATAGAGAACCAGAACCAAACCCATAATTCTGTAAAAGAAGGAATCGGACCCATTAATCAAAAAAAATAATTATCACTCTTCATGTAGTATGTTAAAATAAATAATGTTATAATACAAAAGAAAATAATAAATCCGTGAAAATGGATTTATATAAAGGAGATATCATTAATATGTACAGTTTTATGAATGATTATAGCGAAGGAGCTCATCCTCGCATACTAGAACTGCTATCAAAGTCAAATTTTGAACAAAATACCGGGTATGGTGAAGATATACACAGTAACAATGCAAAGAGCTACATTAGGAAGCACCTAAAAAATGAAAATGTAGACATTCATTTTATTCCCGGTGGTACCCAAACAAATCTATTAGTTATCTCTTCCTTTTTAAGACCTCATCAATGTATTATTTCGACAGAAACCGGTCATGTTAATGTCCACGAAACCGGAGCCATTGAAGCAACCGGCCATAAAGTAGTAACTGTTCCGTCCAAAGATGGGAAAGTAACTCCTTCTGCCATCGAACAAGTTTTAAACGATCATTCTGATGAGCACATGGTTCAGCCCAAAATGGTATATATATCCAACTCAACTGAATTAGGAACCATATATAAGAAAGAAGAATTAACTGCTCTGCACCAAATCTGTAAATCAAAAGGATTATTACTATTTCTTGACGGTGCCCGTATCGGTTCTGCTTTAACAAGTGAGACAAATAATCTGGAATTATCCGATATTGCAGGCCTAGTTGATGTCTTTTACATAGGAGGTACCAAAAATGGTGCATTACTTGGAGAAGCATTAGTTATCTGCAATAAAGAATTAAAAGAAGATTTCCGCTATCTAATAAAGCAAAGAGGAGCATTAATGGCCAAAGGTTTTGTAGCCGGAATTCAGTTTGAAGCTTTATTTAAAGATAAACTATTTTTTGAATTAGGTGCACATGCAAATGAAATGGCCAACCGGGTTGCTTTGGTCTTAAAAGAATGCGGTTATTCTTTCTATACAGAACCATGCACAAACCAACTATTTCCCATCTTGCCAAACAGTTTATTAGAGAAATTATCCAAAGAATTCATATTCTCTATACAGTTCAAGATAGACGGTCAAAGCACTGTCATCCGCTTCGTAACATCCTGGGCAACTACTCCGGAAAGTGTTGATGCCTTGACTAATTTCTTCAGAATGAATTCTAAATAAAATTTAGTTTAACAATAGTGCGCTTCGCCCAATATAAAATATCAAACTATCAGTGTATAATTATAGTATTAAATTAGATACTATTTTTATAAGTAATTTTAACTTTACAAAAACACAAGATGGTATAACTCACTCGAGTTTTTTATCCTTCAAATAATGTAAATTGTTTCTTTATCATCCTGATTATTCAGTAGAATGGGACCCTTCTCTATCACCCTCTTTTTTCTATTGCATATATTATAATGTAATATTAAACAAAGAGGTAACCCTATTGAATTATACTTTTTTTAATGAAAATGAAGATAGGAAAGATCAGGTAGAGGCAGCACAGAACGAAGAAAGACGTGGCGGTCCTAGCGGTCCTGGTTTCAGTCCAGGCGGTCCTAGTGGTCCTGGTTCTTCTCCCGGTCGTCCCGGTGGTCCTGGTCCTTCTCCCGGTCGTCCCGGTGGTCC
>NZ_DAMAUC010000016.1:68327-102006 GCF_032079385.1 Anaerocolumna sp. | reverse complement strand
CAACACTTTTTGAGTTCTACACATCCCCAGGCAAAGCGTCCTACAGAGATAAACTTTTATTTTAGATACCTATTGGGGACACTTAGGATATTCCGTACATAATAAACGATAAGGCGATTCGTCTTCCTCTATGGTAGGGAAACGGCCGATTTCTTCATAGAAACGGTTATCCGTTGTATCATCATTGCACATGGACACTTCCCCAATTAATACATCACCGGTTCCGGGTTTTACGTCAAAGTCATGGTATTGGTGAGGCCAGAGAGTAATACTTTCACCAGGTTTCAATTCCACGCCGGTACCTGCTTTTACATAATAAGAACGGCCATCAGAATTAACTAGAACATCGGAATCATCAAAGGAACCGTCACCTTTGTCATTGTAAAGATGAATAATTAAAGTTCCGCCGCCACGATTTATGATATCTTCACTTTTATTCCAGTGGAAATGCATAGGAGAGTGTTGGCCTTCTTTTAGCATCAATAATTTCTCTGCATATACTTTCTTATATTTTGGATTTTTTTGATTACCATTACGAATAGTAATTAGTGCAAAACCCACCTTTTCAAAATCTCCTAAACCATAGTCTGTTATATCCCAGCCTAGCATGTTATCACGAATTTCATCATATTCTTCATTTTTATTTTGCCATTCTTCCGGTGTCCAGTGACAGAATGGCGGTAACTCAAATCCGTGCTTCTTTATTAAACTTTCCATTTCTTTGATTGCTTTATTTACTTCCGAACGTTTCATAGCAATACCTCCATATATTTATCCTTTTCTTATATTATATAACCTATAAAAATGTACGCATTTACTTACAAACGATGTACAAAATTAAATGTTTGATTTATGTTTTTTAATATATTCGGAAGGACTATAGGTATTGTATCGTTTAAATACAACGGAAAAGTAGCTGCTGGTATTAAAACCCAATTCCATAGCAACATTGGTAATATCCATTCCCTTTTCCAACAAAAGTTTAGAGGCTTCGATTTTTTGAAAATTAATAAAGTTCCTGGGGGAAACGCCCATTTGAGCCTTGAATTTCTGCTTATATTGTGAGGTAGATAAATTGCATAGTTTAGCAAGCTGCTCCAGGGGTAATTCTTCTTTTAGATGTGTTAAAATATAATTTACCGATGATTCCATATCCATTGAAAGCTTTGTTTGGGGCAGTGAATTACATTCTAATAATTTATGTAAAAAAACAGTCAAATAGGAAGCGGATAAAAATGTATTTTTAGAATGAAAACTTGCATCAAAGGATTTTTTTAGTAAAAGAAGCATTTCCTTCGAGTTGACATTTAATAAATGGTGATCTAAATGCAATAAATGATTCACCAATGTGTTAGAAGCTGTTTTATTTAAAAATAAAATATTCTTTGGATTGGTGATATCTAACTGAAACCAATATATTTCGCCTACAGACATGGGAGTTAGATTTGTGCTATGTACTTCGTCAGGAAATGTGATAAAAACGTCACCGCCACGTAATTTATAATCTTTTTCTCCTACGTGGAAAGTAATTACTCCATCGGATACATAAGTAATCTCAAAACAATTTTTGTGATAATGATTTGGTAAGGGAGAAACAGCAGTAGTCATGGTGTGTTTTCCCAACATTTTCAGCCCCGGAATCTTAAGTTCCGCGTTAGTTAATACATTACGATTTGCAGAGTAAACAGGTACATCAATTAAGTGAATGGCTTCTTCCATAAATACCTCCTATATTTAAACAAAGTACTGATATATACAGTAGTTGAAAAGAAAATAAAAATATTAATTTTGTACAGTGACTATAAAGAATAGCAATACAATTTAAATAATATTATAATGTAGATAATAAGAAGTCAATGATATTAACGAATAAATTTAATAAGTATAAAAAAAGGAGGCAGATACAATGGATGTAATTAGTATGGGGGAAATGTTAATCGATTTTACACCTGGAAAAGAGAAGAACAGTTATATTAAAAATCCCGGCGGAGCCCCTGCAAATGCTGCGGTTAGTATGGCAAGGAACGGTTTACAGGTAGGATTTTTAGGCAAACTGGGAGAAGATGATTTCGGAAGATTTTTAAAAGACACTCTGGAGGAGAATGAGGTAGCCTATTTGTGTAAGGAACTAACAAAAGAGGCAGTAACTACATTAGCGTTTGTAACCTTATATGAAAATGGAGAGCGCTCTTTTACTTTTGCCAGAAAACCGGGAGCCGACATGATGCTTCATGAATCAGATGTGAAAGAAGAGGATATTGCAAAGTGCCGATTATTTCATGCCGGATCCTTTAGTTTATCAGAAAATCCAAGCAGAGATGCCGTAAAACATGCGATGAAAATAGCACATGAAAAAGGCAAATTGGTTAGTTTTGATGTGAACTACCGTGATATGGTATGGGATAGTAAAGAAGCAGCAAAAAATGAAGTAGATAAAGTTCTTCCTTTTATTGATTTGTTAAAGATTTCTGATGAAGAGTTATATTTTGTAGGAGGCGAAGAAAATATCTTTCGTTTAATGGAAGAATATGATATTGCTGTAGTAATTGAGACTCTGGGAGCCAAAGGTGCAAAGTATTTCTTCCGTAAGGAAATAGGAACTGTAGAAGGAAGAAAAGTACAAGCGGTAGATGCAACAGGTGCAGGAGATGCTTTCTTTGGCGGCTTTCTTTCAAAACTTTTATTGGAGAATGTAAATAAGAAGCAAGACTTAACGAAAGATATTATTGAAGCTGCATTAAAGTATGGAAATATATCCGGTTCTTTGTGTGTACAGAAAATGGGAGGAATTCCTGCACTTCCAACCAGGAAGGATATTGAGAAAGTATGGAATATGTAATTGAAAACGGTGTACTAAAAGTGAGTATTTCAGCCCAAGGGGCACAGATGAAATCTATTCGGAATAAAGCTGGTAAAGAGTTTTTGTGGCAAGGCAGCAAAGATACTTGGGAAGACAGTGCACCTAATTTATTTCCCTATGTAGGCAGGCTGACGAAGGAAACTTACACATTATACGGTAAAGAATATCATATGGGAATCCATGGATTTGCTATGCTAAAAGAATTTGCAATATTAGAGCATAAAGGGGAATCCATTACCTTTATACTGGAAGATGACAAAGAGACAAGAGAGCAATACCCCTTCTCCTTTCAATTTTGTATCACATATAAATTACAGGGAAATGAGATTATGATTACTTATGAAGTACATAACAAGGATAAGGAAACTATGTATTTTGGCCTTGGAGGACACCCTGGATTTAATGTGCCCATAAATGATAGTTTGTCTTTTGAAGATTATGTGATTGAATTTGATGATCAGGCAGAGCCGATACAAATTGGAATGTCAGAAGACTGTTTTGTTACGGAGAACAATAAGAGTTTCTTTCTTGAAGAAGGAAAGTATCTGCAATTAAGGCATGATTTGTTTGATCATGATGCAATTATTTTACAGAACATGGGAGATGAAGTTAGTTTAAAATCTGAAAAAAGTAAAGAAGAAATAATTGTATCTTTCCCAACCATGAAATACTTAGGAATATGGCATTGGCCAAAAACAGAAGTAGATTATATTTGTATTGAGCCATGGACTTCCTTACCGGCTAGGAAGGATATGGTAGAAGAACTAACCACTCAGAAAGATTTAATAAAACTGGAATCAAAAAGAAAATACAATAATACATTTTCTATCAAGATATGCTCATGATTATATTTCATGAGCATTTATTGATTTAGAGGGAATAAAAGACACCGGATACTATAGAACATAATGCAAGTATGATAATAATTCTATAGATAATATGAGGATTCATTGGAAGCGTAAAAATAAAAAAACAATTAAATAAAACTTAAAAAACTGTACCTTGGTTGTATAGTTGGCAATTATAGATTAGAATCATTACCAAAAGCACCGGTATTTTGATATGCCTTGCCTGCTTCCTGTTATTTTTAATGTGGAAATGGATTGTCAGGAAGAGTTTACCGGCAATTCGCTTATAAAGGATCAGGAGAGTTATAAAATGCAAATGAGACAGAAAAGATACAGCAATCCGAAGGTACTGACTAAAATATGTAATTTTGTTCAGAATTATTATAAACAGGGGCTTATAAAACAAAAAATGAAGAAACTGATACCGATATTACTGATTCTACTAATCGTTTACATTGTAATCGGTGCTATTTTCCCGTTCATTCATCAGCCAGTTATCAGCAAGATAACAGCAGAAAAAGTTTATAATAATAAATATACAGGAGTTGATACCATAGGTGAAAGGGCTTATATCGTGTCGGATAATGGTGAAGCTCTGGAAGAGAGAATACGAATGATAGCCCAGGCAAAAGAGAGAATTATTCTATCCACGTTTGAATTTCGTTCTGATGAAAGCGGGAAGAAAATATTAGCAGCTTTATTTTCTGCGGCAGAAAGAGGAGTTCAGGTTCAGATTCTGGTGGATGGCTCTACAGAGTTAATACAAATGAAAGGAAATGAGTATTTTCATGCACTATCGGATTTACAAAATGTAGAGATGCGAATTTATAATCCAATTTCGCTTTTACGTCCCTGGTCAATTATGGGGCGTCTTCATGACAAATATATAATAGCAGATGATAAATTATATATTCTTGGAGGCCGCAATACGTATGATTACTTCCTTGGTGACCAGGAAAGCTATAAAAACTACGATTGGGATGTGCTGATATATAATGAAGAAATAGGTCAGGGAGAATCCATGAAGCAACTCCTTGCTTATTTTACAGGGATATGGAATCTGCCTGAATGTAAAGAATTTAAAAATAAAATATGGAACAAAGATTCCGTAAAACAGGCAAAGGAAGAGTTAACAACCATATATAAAAATATGCAGCAAGAACAACCGGAATGGTTTCAAACTATTGATTATTATAGGATAACAAAGCCGGTTAATCATATTCAGCTAATAACCAATCCTACAACCCGTTATGCAAAAGAACCGGTTGTATTTTATGCCATGACTCAGTTGATGCAAAATGCAAAAGAGGAAGTTATCTTCCATACGCCTTATATCATATGCAATGACTGGATGTTAGAAGAAATAGCAGATGTGAGTAAAGTGGTTCCTAAAGTAACTATGCTGACAAATTCAGTTGCCAATAATGGTAATCCTTTTGGAGCAATGGATTATCAGAACAATAAAGAAAAAATACTGGATACCGGGATACAAATACTGGAGTATGATGGTGGGATATCCTATCATGGAAAATGTTTTGTTATAGATAATAATTTGTCGGCTATCGGATCTTTTAACTGGGATATGAGAAGTACATATATAGATACTGAACTCATGCTGATAATTGATAGTGAGGCAATCAACAAAGACTTAAGGGAGGCTATGGGGGAATACGAAGAAAAATCCTTGCTAGTGACAGGTGAAGGTGATTACATTATTCCGGATGGTATGGTCCCACAGGAAATCAGTAAAAAAAGAGAAAGAAGAATAAAACTAATTCAGGTTTTTGGAAAACCATTTCGGTTTTTAATGTAAAAGAAGCAGAAAGGACCCAATATGAATATCAATAAAAAAGAACTGTTATCTATACCTAATTGCATGAGTTATTTTAGAATATTGTTAATACCATTATTTTGTATTACCTATATAGGAGCAAATTCCAAGAGGGATTATTATATGGCAGCTGGAATTATAATTATTTCAGGTGTAACTGATTTCTTAGATGGTAAAATAGCCAGAAGATTTCATATGATAACGGAATTTGGCAAGTTTATAGATCCTGTAGCAGACAAGCTGACTCATGGTGCTATAGCTCTGTGTCTTACATTGCGGTATCATTACATGAAATATTTATTTGTTGTTATGGTTCTAAAAGAAGGTTTTATGCTAATTATGGGAGCAATCAATTTAAGGCATGGGAAAAAGCTGGATGGTGCGAAAATGTATGGGAAAATATGTACAACCAGTTTATTTATTGTTTTAGCTGCATTAGTGTTTTTCCCCGGAATTTCGGAAATTACAGCAAATATTTTGATATTTGTTGAAATAATTATGATGCTAGTAACATGGGGACTTTATATTCCAGTGTTTTATAAAATGAGACAAACTTGGGATAAATAAAGGTAACTATATTAATATCTTTATCAGCTCCTTAAAGTTGATCACCTTAGTTAAATTAGAACTTCTGAAAGCCCGGATAAATAGATTTAATCCTTTCAAGGTTCTGAAAGTGGAAGAACATGAAATTTGACTATTTCGTCAATTTATAGTATGCTTATGAAAACAACTCCTAATATCATATACGGTAGTGGGGGACCCAACGGTAGGGGTGAATCTTAATATCATGAGAGGGGCGACTTGGAAGCCCTAACCCGTCAGCTAACCTCATAGGAGTCACCAAGCGTATGACGAATCTCAATATGAGTGAGTATATGCGCTTTTTTCATGATTAAACAGACTGAACAAGGAGGGAAGTCGTAGTATTTAATTGTCAGAATAATGAAATGCGCAAATCAACGTCATAAAGTTTAATATTATGATGGAGGATATATAATTGGATTTGCTTTTAAAAATCAGTATAGTATTATTAGTTGGCATTATTGGAGGAAAGGTGGCTGGAATCTTTAAACTTCCAAATGTCTCCGGTTATTTAGTAGCAGGGTTGTTTCTTGGACCCTCTTTTTTTAAGTTTATTGGTGGGGACGATATAAACACCTTTTCTATAATTAATGAATTGGCCCTGGCTGTAATTGCTTTTAATATTGGCAGCGAATTTATAATTAAAGATATGCTAAAACTAGGGAAATCAATTGTGATCATAACCCTTATGGAAGTAATTGGAGCTGTTGTTATTGTATTCTCAGTTATGTATTATCTATTTAATCAACCATTTGCATTTAGTGTAGTAATTGCATCTATGTCAGCTGCCACAGCACCTGCGGCTACTCTTTTAGTGATGAAGCAATACAACGCACATGGACCATTAACAAAAACTATACTGCCAGTAGTTGCACTGGATGATGTTTTTGGTATTATGGCTTTTGGTATTGCCATGTCTTTAGCAAAAATATCAATTGGGAAACAGCAACACTCTGTCTTACAGATGTTTAGTGAACCGATCATTGAGATTAGCGGATCTTTGTTATTGGGATTAATTCTTGGAGGATTGCTTGTAATGATTGCTAAAAAATCTACAGGCCGTGATAATCTACAGGCAATTACTTTAGTAGCTATTGGTATCGCCACAGGACTTTCAAAAATATTAGGACTTTCTTCTCTTTTAGTCTGTATCATGATGGGCACCATGGTGGTGAATTACTTACATAAGCCGAAAAAAGTATTTGATTCTATCAATGACTTTGTAACACCAGTTTACATTTTATTTTTTACATTAGCAGGAGCCAGTTTGAATTTAAGTACTTTCAAGACGGTAGGGCTTATGGGTATAGCTTATGTATTTGCAAGAGCTGGTGGGAAGATGCTTGGAGCTTATGTTGGAGCAAAAGGCGTAAAAGCAGATCCTATGATTACCAAAAACTTAGGGTTGGCATTGCTTCCACAAGGAGGCATCTCAATAGGACTTATTGTTTTGGTTAGACAACAGCTGCCGGAGTATGCAGTTGCTGTTAGTACCATCATTATGTTTAGTGTACTGATTTATGAAGTATCCGGACCAATATTTGCTAAGATTGCTATTCAAAGAGCAGGTGAAATAAATGGATTGGATAAAATAAAAGAAAGCCGTGAAAAAGCAAAAAATAATTCAAAGAACATTAAACTTTCTCCTAATTCGGACTATATGAAAGTTCAAAATGTAGAATAGTGGAGGTGTAATAGTATGTACGTGTTATTTGTTGTATTAAATGCGATTGATTATTTAGATGATATTCTATCTGGATTTGTTGAAGTAGGAGTGAGCGGTGCTACGATTTTAGATAGCCAAGGTATGGGAAGTACTATTGTGAATAATCAAAATAAGAACATTCCGTTATTTGGCGCTTTACGTATGCTATTAGAAGATTCACATCCATATAGTAAAACTATATTTACCGTATTAGAAAATGAAGAATTGGTCGAAAAAACTGTTGCGGTTGTTCAAGAAGTAGTAGGAGATATTTCAGGTACTGGCGTGGGATTCATGTTTACAGTGCCAATAGGTAAAACGTATCAATTGGGGCAGTAACTTGTAAATGAATGAAAACGGAATGAAAAGTGCATATGAAAAAATGATATGAAAAATACATATGAAAAAATGCATATGAAAAGATGATATAAAAAAAGGCATTGGGATGAAAAAATCCTGATGCCTTTTTTTGGAGATAAGGAGGAAAGTAACAGAAAATTTTTAAATTGTCAATCCGGCTATACTACTTATTGAATTAAGAACCATTTTGTGGTAAATTAAAATGCGGAGATTGGGAGGGAAAGAGTTGTAAAAACCATAATAAGTGTTTTTTCAATGCATAGCGCTCTAAAACAAAGGAATTTTGGAAAAACTTAAGATACTACTAAATTAATTTGAACAAAAATGGTTTACTGTATTCTTAAAGATAGCAAACCATTTTTTTGCGAGGCGGCTTATGTTTGTTTCAAGGTATAAAAGTCATCCTGTTCCCAAGAATTCGCTTTATATTAATAAACCAACGGAGGAATGAGATGTACGAATTATTGAGAAAAAAAGTTTTAAAAAGGACAATCATCAGAATAATAGTTTCATTGGTAATTATTACTGTCTATTTGGCGTGTTATGGAAAGGAATTAATGGCTGTACTGACCGGGCCTGTAAAAATTACTGAAGGCATCAATCTTGAGGAGTATGAAGGAAAAGTAGTTACCTTTGATGCGAACTGCGTATTAAGCGAATATATTCGCTTTGAAGAAAAAAACACCAAAACATTTGTTAAAAAAATAACTAATATAGGATATTTGGCATTTGATGAGGAGAATGGTAAATTTTTTGGAATTCAATTAGGTGCTAAAAAAGAAACTCAGATGAACTCCTTAATGGATGAATCAGTAGATTATTTTATAGGTAATACAGAGGACATACCAGCAGGAATTAAGGTAAGAGGAACCCTTGTGAAATTGAAAGGGGAGGAATTGAGGCATTTTAATAGCACCGTAGACTACCTATTTGCCAATGTACCTGAGTTTAAAGACTATGCGATTCCATATGTAATAGTTAATGGTACTATAGGAAGCGATAACGCTACAACATTTTATGTAATAGGAAGTGTTGTATTATTCACATTACTACATCTCATCTATGTGATTGTAAATTTCATTAGAAGAAAATATACGAAGCACTTTGATAAATATTTGCAAAATAATCAGACGGTATCTCTTTCTGCCATTGAAGCTGATTTTGAAGCGGCTAAACAGTTTGGTAAGGAAATATGGATAGGTAAGAACTGGACCATCTTCATTTCCGGTGTCCGTGGTCATATTCATGACAACAGGGATATCATCTGGGCATATTACTACCAAAGAACTGGTAAGTACAGTGTAAGTGAGGTAAAATTATATAAGAAAGATAAAACCATCGCCTCAATTCCAGCTGGTAAAAAGCTTTCGATGGAGATATTGGAATACTATGGAAAAACTCAGCCTCATATGGTTATAGGTTATAATAAGGAGACAGAAAAATTATATCAAAATAATTTTAATGATTTTTTGGAAATTAAATACAATAATGCAATGACTTTGGAGGATAGGAATTCTAATTAATACCATAAACATAAGTATGACATAATAGGAGGCAGCATGATACAAATTGAAAAAGGAAAAGAAAAAGAAGCATTTATTAATTTTGCAAATATGGCGGTTGCAAAATTAGCCGACAGTGATTATTCTTCGTTTTTAGCATTATTTGATAGCAGCCGCTTATCTGAAACAGATTTGATTTTAGCCCTTAAATATTTAGATGAATCTCGCCCTATACTTAAAATTGATGACCCGATAAAATGTAAATGTGAGAACCGACAAATACATATAATACCCTATAAAAGTGGACGGGGATATGCTATGGATTATGACTTAACAACAAATGGGGAGATAAATGATTTGACTATTCAGCTTGAGTTTTTGGTAGGATCAGAGGGATATTCCGTTTCGCTTGAGGATTTACATACTTTATAGATTGCCCGTGAGATTATGAGCAATTTTAAATCTACTCAGAATTCATATCTGCTACATATTTTAATGCTAAGCTATTTTTAGACCTGCTAAATACCCTGATGATGTGTGAAGACCAGAAATACACATCCAATATAGGAAAAAATGATATTCTTAGAAGATGAATAATGGAGAAATTCCGAACATTAATGAATTGAATAACGATATGGACGGTTCAGCTTCTGATTATATAAAATCAACGTGACTATGTTACGAATTTATTATACTAGGGGTGATCTTATTTGAAACTTCTTATAGTCGAGGATGACCGAGATACCAGTGAAGGTATCTGCGAATATTTTAGAGTCGCAGGATATGAAGTGACTCCTGCCTATGATGGTGAGAATGCACTGACACTTGCAAGGCAGTATTCCTATGATCTGATTCTATTAGATGTGATGCTGCCCAAGCTGACCGGACTGGCGGTGCTTTATGAATTGCGCAAATCAAGTAATGTACCTGTTATTATGCTCACTGCTATAGGGGATGAGTTTACTCAAGTGGCAAGCTTCGATGAAATGGCTGACGATTATGTTACAAAGCCCTTTTCTATTGTTCTGCTGGAAAAGCGTGTTAAGGCATTGCTTCGGCGTGGAAAGTCCGTGGATATTCCATCCGTGTGGCGGCACAAAGACGTGGCAGTTGATTTTGCCAGATATGCTGCCGAAGGGGAGAATGGTCCTATAGATGTAACTCCTAGGGAGATTATGCTGCTGCGCCTTTTAGCGGAACACAGAGGAAAGGTACTAACACGGGAACGGATATTGGACGAGTTGTGGGGAATGGACCGTCCTGTCTTTGACCGAACAGTGGATTCTCATATCAAAAATCTCCGTAAAAAACTTAATCTTGACTGTATTGTAACTGTTACTGGCGTGGGTTATAAACTGGAGGAGGAACGATGAAAATATTTCCAAAAACCTTTTTATATACCCTTGTATTACTTGTGCTCATTGCCGGAGTTGCTAACGGACTTATTTATACACTTATGCCGGGGATTTATACGAAACAAAAGCAAGATGATCTGTCTGCTAAGACGGACCAGCTTGTTAAACAACTAGAAGCTGGAAATCGTGAGGATATTGTGGGACTGATGGGAATCTTTGCTGCCTCAACTCAATCCAATATTACGATCAACATCGGCGAGGAGGAGTATGCTTTGACTATGTGGAGCAATGCTGCTGAATCAAACGAGACCATAACTAGTTATGTCACCGTTACATCAAACACGGACTCAGAAGTAAGCAGCTCCACTGCTGACCCTTTTATAGGTTACAATAGTGAAAGCGAATACCTGAAAAGTTCAGACGGGGTTATAGTCTCTGTTCCCGGCAGTTCCTATGGCACAGAAGAAACAGTAAAGCACAGCTTTACCATGGATGGCGAGCCGGGTACGCTTATCGTATCTATGACCTTTGCCCCGGTGGCAGAGGCCGTAGGCGTTATCGTATCGCTGCTTCCCATATCTATTTTACTGTGTATAGTGATTGCAATCGCGTTTTCCCTTATATACGCCCGTGCAATGACCAAGCCCATTAAGGCAATCTCTAACGAGACACACCATATGACATTGTTGGAACGGGATGCCCACTGCAAAATCAAATCAAAGAATGAATTCGGTGAGCTCGCTGCAAATGTGAACGGGCTTTATGAGAATCTATTGAGCACCATAGATTCCCTTGAAGCCGAGCTGAAAAAGGTAGCGGCGGCAGAAAAGGCTAAGACGGACTTTCTGCGAGCCGCCTCTCATGAACTAAAAACACCGGCAACGGCGGTCAGTGTTATTATAGACAACATGATTCTTGACATCGGAAAATACAAAAACCACGGTGAGTGGCTTCCGAAATGCAAAGAGTTGGTTGACAATTTGTCAGATAAGCTCCGTGATATTCTGGATACATCACATCTTGAAGATATATCGGAGCCCTGCATTACGGAAGATCTGGAAACGCTTTGTTCGGAGGCTATAGAGCCCTATCTTATCATTGCCCGAGCCAAGGCCCTTACTCCTTATATGGACTGGAGCGCATCTTTTACGGTAACAGTACCGCCGAGGCTGCTGTGTAAAGCCCTGTCCAACATTTTTTCCAATGCTGTACAATATACCGCTCCGGGAGGAAAATTCTCAGTTTATTGTAAAGGTCATTGTCTCATTATAGAAAATGAATGTACACCTATCTCCGAGGACCAACTTTCCAGGCTGTATGAACCCTTTTACCGCCCGGATGTCTCTCGAAGCCGTGAGACAGGAGGCAATGGTCTCGGTCTTTACATAGTGGAAACAATATTGCACCGCCTTGAACTGGACTATTCCTTTAAGCCCATGGTATCCCCAAAAGGCATGCGCTTTACCATAAAGTTCTAAATTACACATCCACTACACACAGGTTCCATAACTCCTCCATTTGGTTATGTTATATTTTTAGCATAACCGATGAAAGGAGTTAATTTTATGAAAATTGAATTAAAAAATCTAAAGAAAACCTATAAAGGCGGTAAGACTGCTCTAAAGGATATTAGCCTGATGCTGGCAAGCCCAAGTCTCATTGGCCTTGTTGGTCCAAATGGAGCAGGTAAAAGTACCCTGATGAAGCTGCTTACCGCCAATTTTCTTCCCGGCTCCGGAGAAATAAGAATAGATGGCTTACCTCTTACACAGCAGGAACATCTGCTGAAAGCAAGTCTCGGCTACCTGCCCCAGGAATTTGGACTGTTTGAAGACTTGACGGTGACACAGTTCCTGGACTATATGGCTGCCTTGAAAGGAATTGAGAGGAAAGTGGTTAAGGATGAAATTAATCGTGTAATCACACTTACTCATTTGCAGGATAAGAGAAAGGCTAAAATCCGTACATTGTCCGGAGGGCAAAAGCAGCGGGTGGGTATCGCTCAGGCCTTGCTTGGAGAACCAAAACTACTTATCTTTGACGAACCTACCGTAGGGCTTGACCCGGCGGAAAGAGTGGCATTTCGTAATCTGTTCGCGGAAGCGGCTAAGAACAAACTTATAATTCTTTCAACACATATCATAGAAGATGTGCAGTCTGCCTGTGATCATCTAATCGTTTTGAGCCGGGGTGAGATTTGTTACATAGGAACTCCCGATGCGCTAATCGAGCAAAAAAGTTCGCCTTCCCTTGAAGCTGCTTATATGGCACTTATGGAAGGGAGGGATAATGCTTGAACCCTATCACAAAATTCTTTTACGAAGTTCAGAGAATACTCAGCGAACGCCTAACGTGGCTTATTATGGCTCTTACCGCGGCCGGTGCCATGTGGTTCAGTCTGAACGGGACGGGTAGAACTGCTTCCGATGCATTTATTGTGAACGCGGCTAAAAGCAGTGCGTTTCTTGGGGCTTTTTTCTTTACAATACTTTCTCTCCTGCAGTTCCACAGGGATTATAAGAACAATACGGATGTCATTATCCTGACAAGCACCGACCCGGTTCATCATCAGATACGCAAAACGCTGGCGCTCATCTGCACTGCGGTTATCACAACGCTTCTGATATCATTGTTTGCGCTTCCTTATGGGATGGTGAAAACAGGCTATTACTTTCAAGCTGCTACCTTTCTGACGGCGTGGTTCCTGATTTTCCTGTGGACACTTGTTTTCGCCGTGCTACTGGCTTCCGGCATTTATATGCTGACGAAACGTATTGAGGCAGCATTTCTTATTATGTCGGGTCTGATCCTGCTTTCCATTACACTTGAAAGCATGTTTACCCTGAACCCCAGCTATCTTTTCTATTGGGTTCAAACGAGCGCAGGCAACTTCTCCGACCTCATCACGAACCAATTCCAAATAGACATGCTTCTGTGGAACCGAGTGTTTTGTTTGCTCATATCCATAGGTATTTGGGCGTTGGGACTATGCTCATTCAGACGTTATGGCAGCGGTTTTCTCGGCTCCTTTTTTGTGAACTGCCGTCGTGTCTGGATACCGGTTCTGATCGTCACCGCTTTTTCTCTTTCCGGCATCAGCTATGTGTTTGAGCCCATATTCGACGACAGTAAACCGATGGATTTCAGCGGGATAATAAGTTCGGGTACTGGAATCGTCACTTCCATGTACAGTGAGCCTGAAGTTGGAAATCCAGAACTGACGCTGTCGAACAAAACTTTCGATTTGGTTATTAACGCCAAAGGCCGTACCCTTTCAGGTGTCTCGAAATACAAGCTTAAGAACACAACAGACAAGATACAAACTCTGCCCGTTCAGATAAATACAGGCCTGACACTCAGCGAAGTCAAAGTGAACGGCAGGGAAGTCAAAGCCGTACAGGGCGAAACCGGAGAACTGAGCACGGCCAATTGGAGTATTGAGCTGCCCGCTGCGGAGGAGTATGAGATTGTAATTGGTTATTCAGGACGCATGAGAAATGATAATACAATCCTTCAGCGGGTTGAATACGGTATAGCAGATGGGTATGTCTGGCTTCCGTCAGATGGTTTTTCTCCGAGCCTTGATATCAATGTGTCCAATGACAGCAGTTTTTCCGGCATGCTTTCACTGGATAATAATCTGGAACCTGTGTTCGCAAAAGGAAAAGGAGAGAAAGGTACCACCGTGAACGGGAAGACGGAATGGCGTTTTGCAGGAAATACGGGTTCTCAGAATACCAGCATTTTTGCTGCCGAGTATATGACACAAAGCTTTGAGGCCGGAGGGCTTAATATCGAGCTGAAATATTTTAGAAAACACCATAAGTCCATTACGGATATGGATGCGGTAAATGTAATCAAAGGGGCTATCGACTACTTTACAATGGCTTATGGACCTCTTATTTATGATAAAAACCTTACGATGCTGGAGCTTCCCGCCTATGTAAGCGGCGGTTTCGCAACCGGCAACATGAGCGCAATGGACGAAACGAATTTTAACGCAGAAGGCTATCTTCCAACAGAATCACTTTCTCCTGATCAGGGAGGTGGTATCGACGTTCTCATCCATGAGATTGCCCATCAGTGGTGGGGGCTTGCCACCATGCCAATGCAGGACGGCACCTCAAGCTGGTCGGCAGAGGGCATCACCTGCTATAGTACCTACTGCTTCATGAAGCAATATTTTGGCGAGGAATACGTAAATGAACGATACGTAAGAGTGTGGCAGCAAGGCTTAAATACTTATCAAAATGCCTTCTATATTCAGCATCCCGAATACCTTGGGAAACTCTCCGAAGAGGAGGCATCGAATATCATGGCTTCTTTTGTAAATATGAGCCTCTACGACATCATGCCGCTTATGATGCTTAAGGGCGAGGAGATACTCGGCGGGACAGAGGCGTTTCAGATAAAGCTTTCCCAGCTGTACTTGACGCATTTAGGAGAACCGATCACTTACGACGACTTTTTAACTGTGACCGGACTTGCAAAGGAGGCGATTGAACTTGAATAAAGGTACCGTTTTCAAATATGAAATCAAAAGGATTCTGTTTTCAAGAGAATACCTGCTGCTACTTGCTGCAACAGTGGCATACAGCCTATCCCTACTCCGTGGTTTTGTGCTGTATGGTGCAGATTATACCGCGCCATTTTCCTTGCTTACCTTTTTAAACTATTGCGCATCACTGGCCCCATTTCTTTTTACAATTTTACTGGTTTTATGCACGAAACAGTTTAAGGCGTCTGAACGTAGGGCCGAGAGCATTATCGGTGCAACACCCATGCCGCTGCACGTTTTCCGGCTTTTACGTTACAGTGCAATAGCTTGCGCGTTTCTGATTGCCACGGCGATTCCTGTGACAGCATGCTTTATGTTCTACCAGCAGGTTTTTGATTATACAGCCTTTGGTGTACTGTTTTGGCCGGGCTTGCTCTTTCTTTTACCGCCGGCAATACTTTTGTTCGGTGCAGCCATGCTTTTGGGAAACAGAAGAGGGGCGGCGGTATATGTCATGATAGCGGCAGTTTTGATTATAAGTATTTTCCAAATAAAACTTCCAAGCTTTGTGGACATAATTGGAAGTGCAGCTATTCAGTGGCGTAATCAAGAAAAGTATGATTTTGCACTTTCATCTGCCTTTATTGCCGGACGAGTCACTTTTTCAGTAGTTGGAATAGTGTTAATCATTATTTCACTATGTCAGTCTAAAAAGAGTCCCTCCTGTTAGGAAGACCATGAAAAACTACTGTATATTGACAGCATTGATACAAGGTGGTAGAGTAGAAACAAAAATCTTTAGAGCAGGTTAGCCATGGATAGAAAAGGAGAAGTTATGAAATTTGTATTTGTTAATAGAGAGAATCCCATTCAAATTAAGAAAGTGGAAGAATTGGCAGGCAGGATTTGGAGAGAGCATTACAGTACGATTTTAGAGAGTAGACAAATAGAATATATGTTGCAACATTTTCAATCTTTTGATGCCATCCAGGAGCAGATTGCCTGTAAGAACTACCAATATTATCTTTTAAACCAGGATAATACAGATATTGGATTTGCCGGGATTATAGAAGAACCGGACAAGAAAAGCCTTTTTTTAAGCAAAATATATATTGATGCAGATTACCGAGGCAGGGGATATGCCAGTGAGACTTTTGCTTTTCTGGAAGAGATATGCAGGAATAAGAATTACCATAAAATTTGGTTAACGGTGAACCGGTATAATGAGAGCTCTATCAGGGCATACGAGAAAAAAGGGTTCAGAAAGGTCCGTACACAGGTTACAGATATTGGAGAGGGCTATGTTATGGATGATTATGTGATGGAAAAAGAAATCCTATTAACATAGAAAAGCAATAAATATGAGTAGAAAATGGGTAGGAAAATATTTTTGATATTGGTGGAACAATTTTTCTCTATTAAATAGCGTATTACTATAATTTTACATAAATCTCAGGTAGTCTTCACAGGAAGGTTTCCTGAGATTTTAATTTATTTAAGGAAAGGAATCTAATTTTTAAAACAGCCTCTAATTATAAGACAATTGTCCAGTTGATTTCATGTATAATCGTAATCTTAATCATAGTATTTTCCCGTAATATCAAGTATCTGTATCTGAATGACTGCCGTTCCTTTTACCATATTTTCCGGCAAGGAATTCCCTGCAAGGTGGGGTGTATATTTTTTTACAATCTCTGCAAGAACTTCTCTTTTATGCGTGATATCTTCAACCACGATAGCCTTGCCGGAGAGGATCACACTTTGATATTTTGTATTTGTATCGCAAGGCTTCCCCTCTGGATCAAGCAACAAGCGATTCATTTCATAAACGGTCATACTAACACGAGGATCGACCTTGATATTATCTATTTTTTTGCCTTTAGGCAGACCATGAATATAAATGGCGCCGTTATAATATAGGAAGTGTACAGGGGTGATGTAGGGTGCCCCATCATCATTAAGAGTAGAAAGACTTCCTGTGGCTGTCCGATCCAGTAATTGGCTGATTTCGTCCTTTGTTAGCATGTGTGTTTTCATTCTGTGCTGCATTATTATTTTCCTCCTGCGGTATTTTTAATGGCTTTTTTGTTCCATAGCCATTATCTCTTTTTATAAACTCCTATTTTCTGCTTTTTCCGGTAATTTCACGTATTGCTACTCGAACCAAATATTATTTTGCTTATTACCGCCTGCATCGGTACAGTGATAGTAGATACAGGCGTCTTTTACGATGTAGCTTAATGTTATAAAAGATTACTGTTAAGACTTTACTCTAGTACGCATTATATAGTATAATTGTTACTATTAAAAGGGACAATTAATTATAAAACAATAGGGACAATTTTGAGGCGAATAAATGTTAATATTAGATAAGAACTCAGATATGCCATTGTATATGCAAATCTATCATCAATTAAAAGAAAAAATCATATCGGGCAAGTTGAGTGAAGGAAGCGTACTTCCACCAATAAGAACTATGGCTAAAACACTAATGGTTGCAAGAAATACAGTTGAAAGTGCCTATCAGCAGCTTTGTTCAGAGGGATATGTTCACAGTAAGGTGGGCAGCGGTTATAAGGTACAAAAGATAGAGGTGAAAAATTTTGACAAGCTATATACAAATCAGATTGACTTTGAAAAAATAGTTTCTCAGGAACAAATTCATGAACAAGGGGCATCTCATATAGCACAGTATAATTTTCAGTATGGCAGACTGGATATTTCAAACTTTCCCCTCCGTATTTGGCGCAGATTGCTGAACCAGGTATTGCTGTCTGACGATATCGTCCACATAACTGCATATAATGAAAAAAAAGGAGATTTAGAGCTTAGAATACAGATTATGAAATATCTTGATGAATCAAGAGGCGTTGTTTGCAAACCGGAACAAATCATTCTTTGTTCCGGGGCCATGTCAGCCCTGGGCTTAGTTTCTCAATTACTAATGCAGGATATAAAAATTGCTGCTGTGGAAGATCCCTGTTACGATAGTGCCAGAGAGATCTTAGTCAATCATGGCTATCAGGTTTTTCCCATTGGATTAGAGAACGATGGCATTCATCTGGAACAATTAAAGACCGCAGGCGCAAAAATGCTCTACACCACTCCTTCCCACCAATTTCCAAATGGTATAGTAATGCCTATCAATAAAAGACTTCAGCTTTTAGAGTGGGCAGATAAGAATTGTGCTTACATTATTGAGGACGATTATGATAGCGAGCTCCGTTATAATAGCAGACCCATTCCTTCTATTCATTCACTTGATAAAAGAGGACGTGTTATTTATATTAATAGTTTTTCAAAGGCACTTGCTCCAGGCTTAAGAATGGGATTTGTTGTTTTACCAGAAGAATTGCTAGATATATACCAAGCCAATTTTTCAAATTACGATTGTTCTATTCCCTGGCTTGAGCAGAAAGTAATGTACCACTTTATTCAGCAAGGACATTGGAACAGGCTTCTTAATAAAATATCTGTAACAAGTAAAAGAAAGCATGATACTCTTATCAGTACCATTAATGATGAAATGGGAGAGTATGTTAAAATATATGGAAAAAACGCCGGTCTGCATATTCTGTTGGAAGTCAATAATGGAATGTCAGAAAAGGAACTAATAGAATCAGCCAAAAAAGCGGATGTAAAAGTTTATCCGGTATCTAATTATTGGATGAACTTACAGCGTTACTCAAATAATATGGTTCTGATAGGGTATAGCAGTTTATCAGAAGAAGAAATCGTCTTAGGAATCAAACGTTTATCTTCGGTTTGGTTTTGACTACTGACTGAGTTACGCAGCTATGGGAAATTGATAAAGCGGAAAGTTTATTGCTTAGGTAAAGCGTAGCAATTTAAAACTTCCTGATGCAATGAGTGTGTATCCTTAGATTATGAATATTTATTTTTGTATGCGATTTAATTTAAAGGTAAAGAGAATTTATATAACACGATTCTGCACAGTCAGCTTTTCAGAAAAAGAACAGCCGCTTACTTTTTAAAAGTTAAGTAATTTGGTAGGTCTCACCGGATTTTGGATTGCTTAAGTATAATTTCATAGATGTGTGGAGGTAAAGATGATTCTTGATGAGTTATTAGAGCTAATAAAACAAGAAATGTTTGACGAAATAGATAGTGATTACATATTAGACCTGCGTGACTGTGAAGGGTTTGATTTTAACTGGATAAAATAGAGCAATTAAATGGGTCATCTAAAATTCCATGTGGTAATTTATAATTCTTACAGAATGCTATGGGATGTAAAACAGGAGGAGTACAGGAATGAAATTATTTCACAAAAGAAGGAAAACAAAGAATCGCAACCAAAGATTGAATTGAATTCCAGTGTCTGTCACAGCAAATGCCCAATTTGCTTTATTTGTCATGCGGAGAAACAATTGAAACCTGATTTACAGGATTAAGAGCATTCGCTTCTGTAAGCGAATTAAACAAAGTTACAGGAAATTTATATTTAACGAAAGTGGAGGCGCGCAAATGGGTTATGATATTAGTTATCATCCTATAAACAGAGATGAGATATACGAATGGTATTTTAATCGTTTAGACGAGGTAAAAGCAGGTGATTTTTCAGGTATAGAAGCAGTAGCGCGAAAATACAGAATGGATGACTTTTATTTACAAAAATACAAGGATACAATGTCCGTTGCAGCAAATACCACCAGTGCGGAATCTTTTGATAAAACCCATAGTTATTATTTGGCGGTGGTGCAGGGTTTTTTTCGCACTTTTTATTACACCAGAGGAACTGCATTTACCTTTCTGGTTGAACAGCACAAGGAAATGAGCTTCTATACTACCGGTTTTTCAAAGGTACTGAACCGAGAGATTGAGAACCCAATCCATAATCGAATCATGGAAAACTATTGTGGAGGGGTATATATCCCCTATGAGAACGTATCAAAGCTTCTGGCGGATTATCAAAATGGCGTTGTAAAAGAAGTGCTGGAGAATTTCTTTGAACAGAATCTTCCGATTTTTCTCAAAGCTTTGACTTTTGCAAAAGAGAATCAGCTGGGACTTTTAGAAGCAACAGAAGTGGTTGAGGTTAATCCTATCGCTCTTAATGAAACCATATGTTATTCTAATCTGATGAATTGTGACCGGGAAGGAGCATTTATCTATGCAGAAACAGCAAAAGCTCAGATTGAATCCTTTGCAAAATCGCAAAATATGGACGCGCAAGAAGTAATGAAAAATGCTGAATACAAAAAAACTCCCATAGGTGATGGAGATAAAAATGTAAAAAAGGGGCTATGGAAAAAGCTATTCGGAAAATGAGCATTCTCTCCGGTAGTCCAATAAGAGCCAAGCTACAGAAAATTTAAATAATGTACAGGGGGTGGCTATAGTGTCGAGCATTTATTTTCATGAAGATGACTATTGTCAAATAGAACTATTACCCATAGAAAATCTAGAGTTTTGCCTAAAACAAGGGGGACTCATTAATGAGTTTGCCAATGTACACAAAGAAGGAATCGGTTATACAGATATGTATATACGTGATGATAACCCTGTTTCAATGTATGATAAAAAGATTTTAATTGCCTCGTTAGAAAACTCGTTGGATGGCATTTTTCCTAAATTTGATGAAGTTTTTACTGGATACAGTTCTTATAGAAAGAAAAGTAAACACACAAATGCCTTTGGTAAAGATGAAAATGTTGTAATGTTTTATGATAGTAAACATAATTTTGTTAATAATATTTGGTTCACTTTGGATATAAGTAAAGAAAATGATATTATGGCAGCCCAAGATATGTTTATCTCTTTATCGAAATTAGGAGAATTTATAGTTGCAGATTGGGGCTGGGATTTTATCGAAAGAATAGATCATTTTGATAAAATTAATTGTTATTTGCAGAAACGTTTCGAAGAGTTTATAAAAATGTAAGTATGTACATATTGAGTATTTATCAAAAGTAAAAATACGATTGAGATACAAGGAAATGTGGTATGAACGAAAAAACTGCTAAATTGAATATGTTTGAATGGTCTTAAGGTACAAATCGAATCACTGTAAATTCATAAAGGAGAAGCCATTATGGATATTAGAAATGAAATAAGGAATATTGATTGGAGTCAATATGAGACTGCTTATGGAAATGCGAATCAAGACATTCCGGAATATTTGAACCAATCAAAATATATTCCTAAGGTTTCTAGCTTGTTGCTGGATTTATTTTCAGAAAATAAAGAATGTGCCATGAAAGCAACGCATTATTTATGGTGCGGTCTATGCCATCAGCATGGGTTTGTATCCTCTGCTGCGCTTCCAGCCTATGATTTTCTTATTTATGGTCTAAAGAACTTAGAAGATAATTTAAAGATTGAAATATTAGATATACTATTAGGCTTTTCTATTTGTACAGCCGGAGTAAATCTATCTGATTCTTGGCAGGGAAAATTAAGAAGTAAATTAAAAGAAGATAAGGGATATTTTCAAGAATTGGCATTGAATACAAATGAAGACATTTTATCTTTTGCTGAAAATATTATTGAATATTTAGAGTAGATAGAAACTTTACAGATAATAAGCGTTCGCTTTTGCAGGGAAAAACGTATCAGGGATATAGGGTATTTATATTGATACAGCTAAAGGAAATGAAAAGGAGACTATATGAAAGGTGCGATTCTTGAAAAAGGAGAAAAATATTATACTTACCTGGGTAAGATTTTCGGTACGATAAAAGATGTACAAAAACAATATAATTGGTTAATAACAGACTGTGAGTGCTGTTCACAGAGGATTGATATTCAGAAGCAAATTTTTCAATATAAGAATTATGGCTGGTTAAGTGGTGAAGAATTAACCGATATGATTAGAGATGAAGATTTCCAATGGGTTTGGGCTGTATTATCAGGATTTGATAAAAATATTACTTTAGAAGAAGTATTAAAATATGACTTGCCTTATGCAGATGGATACAAAGGCTTTTGGGAAAATCCGATTTCCATACAGCACCCACTTGCCAGTATTGAGATTGTAGCATGGGATAGCAGTTGTACCTTATTTATCAGCCAAGATGATAAAATAACAGATGATTTCAAGAGGGGATTCCCATTAAGCAGAGATTTATCAATATATATTAAAAATAATGGAATATTTGATGAAACAGAGGAATTAAATAACTGGTTATCAAAAAATGAATAATTTTATTAGAAAATTATTAGCTATATTAGAGCATGATGCATGAGCAACAACAAAACAACTTAGGGTTAGGAAATAACTAAATTTTTTATAAATTTGTTGTAAAGATATACGGAAAGATGGACGATATTTATTAAGGAGATAAATCTTAAATCGTTTACATTGGGCTTTGCACTTATAAGATATTATCAAAGGACCTAAAATTTGGATGGTAGTCTGGCGGAGCTATATCTTAGGAAGGAGAAAGTAATTGTATAATCAAAAATGAAGTTTTTCAGCAGGATTTAAGTAAAGAGGAACGACCTGGAGCGGTTTTTACAATACAGCTTTTGATGAAAGAACCAGTGGTTTTGCCGAAGAAAGAACATAAGATCGAGGTCTTAACAAGGAATCTTTCTAATGTGAAGTGCTTCTGGCATGACGAAAAAGGTGCGGGTTTAGAGGCAAAATGTATCTAGCTCAGTTAAATATGCAGCGTTTCCTCCCCAGCTGATGATTACAAATTGTACATCATTTGATGTAAAAAATATAGATGGGTTTCAGAAAAATCAGATATACTTCCGGCAATCGGAATGAGATGGACATACAAAATGGGAAGTAAATGAGCATTTACTACTATGGCGGATGCAAGAAAAGTCGAGAGTTAAATAAATTATTTATCTAAATTAAAAGGCATCATTCTGCAGAGTAAGAATTTTTCCTTCTGTAGAATGATGCTACTTTTATTGTCAAATCATCCTGTAATATAAGTTTTACTCCATGTTTATAAATCATTTGAGCACCATTGCAGTTTTTCAAGGAGAAAAAAGGAATCAGTTTTACGAAAAACGTTGAATGGGGTTGTGGTGATTTTGTATCGATGCAAAGTCCTAAAGTAAGATAAATAAAAAAGATTTATCCATGTTTAATAATAGGAGGGTTTAGCCATGCAGGCACAATTTTCACAAATGAATGAGGATTATATTAACAAACATTACCCAGAACGTTCCGTATTTTCTGCGGTTAATAAAGCAAATAAGAAATTAGGAATTGGTGTTTATGTTTTTTTTGCTATTTTATTGGCAGCATCTGGATATGGAACCGTTTGGGGGATTCTAACGACCATGGAAGACATGAAAAACGGAGACAGCGATATGCTCTCTGTAGGAATTGTTATTATTGGATTTTGTTTTGTTGTTTTTGCTCTTTCACTTTTTGTAATAATACTTACAATTAAGCGAAACAGCTTAGGTGCAGAAGGTTTAATTAAAAAAAGTGCTAAAAATAGTCAATGCAGTGAAAGTGAAATCCGTGAATTTGAACTTCAGGCAATGGCTTCAGACAGTTATATTCTATCTCTAACCGGAAAAATCAAAGCAGTATTAAACGGGCAAAAAGATGGGGTGTTGACGAGAGATTATATCTATTTAGCTGATGCTAAAAATATTGTTATGAAACGCGGCAATATTATAGGGGCTTTCCTTGTGGAGCGAAGCTTTTATATTAATGTAAATAATACCCGTAAGCTTATTAACTATCTGACGGTAACCCTTGTTTCAGACAAAAGCATTCAAACTTTAGCAGAAACTTCATTCGAAGCTGGGGAAGCACTTTTAGAAATGCTGCGCGAACAGAATCCGCAGATAGACGTAAATAATGGAAGTGTTATGACTGAAAAAGAATATAGCAAATACTGCAAAGCAAAATTTTTTACTCATTAATAGTTTGAATTATCATCTGGTGAGGCATAATGGGAAGCTAAGAATAAATATTAGCTTCCCATTATGCCTCAATCTGTTAATCCCTCCGTATTCCAATGGAATAACTTTCATTCAATTATAAAGCAACTGCGAACTTGAGTTAGAGCAGATATATCTATGTATTTGTAGAAATCTGTTCAACATATTATTTGAATGAAGCCATATATTATACAAATGTAAATAAAACAAGGGAGTTTTATGTGTACAGCTATCACCTTAAGTTCCGGGTCAAATGAACAATTTTTTGGACGGACGATGGATTTTTCCTTTGATATCATACCTCAGTTTTTTATCATACCAAATTCTTATACATGGAATAGTATCTTAGATCGCCGGCAAATCATCGATTCTTACCGTTTTATCGGAGTTGGACAAAAGCTGGATGGTCTCCTTGGATTTTTTGATGGTGTCAATGAAAAAGGATTTGCAGCTGCTGTCTTGTATTTTGCCGGTTATGCAAAGTATGATGAGGAATCCAAGTATCGCTCCAAAGATGCCATTGCGTCCATTGACTTTCTTCATTTCATCTTAGGGAAATGCAGTTCAGTAGAAAGCCTGCCTGAAGTGCTGAAAAACATATCAGTAGTAGGGGTAGTAGACCCTATAACAAACACAGTGGCGCCCCTGCATTGGATTGCAACTGACCGAAGCGGTGCATGTGTTGTGATGGAGGCGACGGGCAATGGAATAGAGATAATAAATAATCCCATTGGAGTGATGGCAAATAGTCCGGACTTTCCATGGCATATGACAAATTTAAGGAACTATATGGGAACCTCTCCGACACAGATGGAGAAAACCGTCTGGGATGAGGTTACCCTGACTCCTTTTGGGCAGGCAGGTGGAACCAAACTACTTCCTGGTGGTTTTACATCTCCGGAGCGCTTTGTCCGGGCAGCCTATCTAAAGTCCCATATTCCAACACCGGAGGATAGCAGTGAAGCTATTACAGCATGTTTTCATATTATGGAGAGCGTATCAATTCCAAAAGGAGCGGTCAAAACTAGCCGGAACACCTATGACTATACCAAATATACAGCTTTTATCAACACTAATACATGTCAGTATTTTTATAAAGCCTATGATGATCTGGATATTAGAAGCATAAGCCTTTGAGCAATGGAATGAAAGTATAGTCTGATAGATTTAGCAGATTTGCCACAAATATTAAAACGACATTTATTCTAAGAACGATATTCGTTTATAGAGAATAAATGTCGTTTTTTATGCTTGAGTATAAGTCCGTCATCGTCCTTTCGTTTGTATGGTATCAAAGAAAATTGTGAATAGTTATATATATTTAAATTATATCGTTAAGAATTTCAAGTACTGCACGCCTCCAGCAGAGAACTGCTATTGCTAGATATGGATAGAAATAGTATCTTAATAGAATAACCTGTGCAAAATAAGTTCTTTGCAGCCTTTTTTGTGCAATCAATTGGTATTGAGATAAAGATTTAAATGCTAGATAATGAAATTGTGGAGGAGCTATGATGAAGGAGAGAGAAAAACAAATATTAGAATTCATAATTGAAAACAGAAGAGTTAAGCTTGACGAGTTAGTTAAACAATTTGGTGTTTCTAAAAGAACTTTATATTATGATATACAATCAATAAATTACTTCATAAAGTCAGCAGGAGAAATAAAAAATATAGAACATGAATTTTCTTTTGTTGGTGATTATAGCAAATTGCACTCTACTATAAAAATTCAAGAAAGTAAGTTCTTAGATGTAGAATATCGTAAAAATTATATTCTATATAAAATCTTAAATGGTGAAAAAGTAACTATTGATAAATTAGCAGATGAGATGATCTTATCAAGAAATACAATAGTGCAAACAATGGATGAAATTAAAGAGAACTTAAAAGATATGCAGCTATCTTTAACATATAAAAGAAAATATGAGATAGTTGGAAATGAATATAAGATAAGGGAACTTTATCTATTATTAATGCAAGACGATGAGTTTTTACTCAGAGACATCAGTAATGAAGTATCAAATTTTGACGAATACTGTTCAATGGGGCTAACAGATTATTCATTAGGGAATCTAACTAGATTTGTAGAGTTTATATGTAAAAGAATTAGTGAAAACTATACTTTGACAACATATAAGTATAAAAGCGACTCTCAAAAATTTAATTATTATCCTTTTGTAAAATATTTGCTGCCACCTAAAGTGAATGAAGATGAAATATCTTATTTGTCTGCTTATATAAGTACATTATCAAGCCATAATAGTAAGGTGGATAAAGAATTAATAAGTAAATATATAGATAAGCTGCTTCAAAAGTTTGAAGCTAAAACAGCCATAACTTTGGACAGTAAAGAAGAATTTAAAATTAATATGAAGAGGCATCTATTGTCATCCTACAACAGAATTAAGTTTAAATTCCCAATTAGCAATCCTTCATTAGATGAAATAAAATTTAAGCATGAGTCACTATACAAAATAATAAAATCCATCATTGAAAATGAAAAAGATTTTCCGGATTTTATTGGAATAAGAGAAGAAGAAATAGGATTTATAGCAGCTTATTTTGGAGGATATTTAAGGGGAGAACGAGACAGTGGTGCAAGAAAAAATAAGGTTTTAGTAGTTTGTCCGAATGGGCTTATGGTTTCCAAGACTTTAGAAATTCAATTATATAAGTATATTCCAACAATTGATATAGCAGGAGTTCTTTCCTTGAAGGAATTGGCAGAAACTAATATTTATTATGATTATATAATATCAACTGTAAAAATACCTGATAAAGAGAATGTAATCGTTGTCAATCCCTTGTTATCAAAACTTGATATTCAGCTGCTTATGAGTAAATTAATAAATATTAATTATAGTAATACAAATTTTGATTTAGAGCTAATAATGCAAGTGATCAAGAAGTATACTAAGATGATCGATGAGAAAAAGCTTAAGGATGAGTTACTAAAAATAATGTATAAATTTGAAGAAAAGGAGATATATCAGCCTATGCTAAAAGAACTAGTGACAGCAGATAGAATAAGAAAAGTAAAAAGAGTAGATAATTGGAAGGAAGCGATAAAATTAGCAGCGAAACCATTGCTAGACGATGGTTCAATTGAAACACTATATATTGACAACATGATTGAAAGTTTAATTGAGCATGGTCCTTATATAGTACTGGCAGACAGATTTGCATTACCACATGCCAGTTCAAAAAAGGGAGTAAATAAGCTTTCAATGTCTCTTTTAGTAGTAGAAGAAGAGGTGGATTTACTGGGAAAACCTGTAAATATATTTATGGTTTTAGCGGCTACAGATAACAATTCACATATAAAAGCTTTAGCATCCTTATCAGAGATGTTGTATGATACGAGCAATATAGATATTTTAATAACCGGTAATGAAGATTCCATATTAGAACTTATTAATAAACAAGATTAAGAAGTAAATATGAATTCTTAAATTCATCACGATTTGTGCCGGAGCTTGGGACAGTCTGTTAGTAAGTGTGAATTATAGAGATGCATAATTCACACCCCGATTTATAGCAGTACTGCATCTACAGACAGATGTAGCATGCAATGGGAGCTAGTGTAAAGAAAAGGCATCTTTGCAAATGGAAGTTCATATCTTCCTATATTATTTGAAAGGAACAAGGTTAATTATGAAAATTTTAGCGGTTTGCGGTTTTGGAGTAGGATCATCAATGGTCTTAAAAATGTCTATTGAAAGGGTTTTAAGAGAAATCGGAGTAGATGCGGAAGTAGAGAACACGGATATTAATTCAGCAAGAGGAATGGATTGTGATGTTATATTTACCAGTGCTGAATTACAGGAAGAATTGAAAGGAACTTGTAATGTCCCTGTTTATCCGGTAAAGAAGTATATGGATTTAGCAGAAGTTAAAGAAGTAGTTCAGAAATTTTTAAATGATAAAAAATAAAAATTAAAGGGGGACACACATATGATGGAGTTTATTACCGATAATATTTTACGTAATCCGCCTATGTTACTTGGAATTATAGCTGTTATAGGATTACTCTTACAGAAGAAAAAATTTGCAGATGTTATAAAAGGAGCACTTTTAGCGGCCTTTGGTATGGTTATTCTGGAACAAGGAACAGGAATGCTGGTTGGAGCTATAGCACCAATAAATAGTGCTTTTCAGGCTTTAAGCGGCGGAGTTGCATCAGAAGGATTAAATGATATTACTTTCACAGCCACCCATGGTGGGACAATTGGTATAGCGATGTTTATTGCATTAATTTTACATGTATTAATTGCAAGATTTACTCCTATTAAAACAATATTCCTGACAGGACATATGTTATGGTGGTTCCCATTTATATTTGTTGCAGCTGGAGTTGAGGCAGGGTTAACTGGTGGTCTATTAATTGGATTTGCAGCTATTTGTTCTGCACTTTATTGGTCAATTATGCCTTGGTTATTAAGAAAGTATGTCAGCGCAGTAACCAATGATGATTCATTTACATTAGGCCATCCATCTGGAATTTTAGCATTAATATCCGGATTTGTTGCAAGTAAATTTGGAAATAAAGAAAAATCTTGTGAAGACTTAAAATTACCTTCAGGATTATCATTTTTTAGAGAAATATCAATTAGTGGTGGAATTGTAATATTTATAATGTTTGTAGTAGTAGGTTTATTCATTCCGGGAGCTTTTGAAGGGACCGGTGAAAACTTGTTTATATATGGAATTAAACAAGGCTTTATGTTTGGAGCAGGGCTTATAGTAATGCTGCAAGGTGTTAGAATGTTAATTAATCAAATTGTACCAGCATTTAAGGGAATATCAGAAAAGGTAGTTCCCAATGCATTACCGGCATTTGACTGTCCAATCTTATTTAATTACAAGCCCAATGCAGTTTTAATCGGATTCTTAACTGCAATGATAACATCAACAGCTATTATTCTAATTTGCAATTACTTTAATATATTTAACATATTATTAATTCCTCTTGTTATAACTTCATTCTTTGAATGTGGTGCAGCTGCCGTAATCGGTGAAGGCCAGGGCGGATTAAGAGGTGCGATAATTGGAACAGCAACAGCAGCAATTGTAATGGTAGCTTTGGTTGGTTTCTCAGCAGTGATTTACTCTGGAACAATCCAAAACTGGATATTAATATTTGGAGGAAATGATTTATCATTATTCGGAATAATTGCAAAATTAATAGCGTCATTGTTTGGAGGATTTTAGTTCATGTATTTTAAGTATATAGACAAGATAAAAGAACTTACTAATGTAATAGAATCAGAAGAAAAAGAATCCATGCAAAAAGCAACTAATATATTGGTAGCAGCGGTTAAAAATAAGAATGCCATATTCTCCTTCGGAGCATCTCATGCAGGGATCCTAAGTGAAGAATTATATTATAGAGCCGGAGGATTAGTTGTTATAAATCCTGTATTTGCAAGATCATTAATGCTGGATACATCACCAATTACCCATACAAGCCAGATGGAAAGGTTAGTAGGATATGGGACAACCTTAGTAAAGAAGACCCCCATTAAGGAGGGAGATTTAGTCATAATTCATTCTGTTTCAGGCAGAAACCCTGTAAGTATTGAATTTGCCATAGAATCAAAAAAAAGGGGTGCAACAGTAATTTGTATTACAAACCTAAGTTACTCAAAGATGGTATCTTCAAGGCACCCATCCGGTAAAAATTTGTATCAGGTTAGTGATTTAGTGATTGATAATCATGGAGAAAAAGGAGATGCCTGTGTAGAGATTGATGGAGCCAGCCAGAAAGTTAGCCCAACCTCAACCGTAATAGCATCAATCATTATGAATTCAATAGTTGCAGCCACTGCACAAGAATTAGTTAATGAAGGCGTGAACCCACCACCTATATTCTATAGTGCAAACATTGATGGTGGAGATGAACTAAATAAAAAAATATTTGATGAATATAAAGATGTTATTCATTATCAGTATTAATGATAATCTCTTATTAGAATCTTACTGAAAGACCTCTCAAAAAGTTTGAACTTACTGCTTTTTGAGAGGATTTTTTATATGAAGATAAATCACTGGCTGGTGGTCTTGACTGTTAATCTAATTTGTTACAGAAAGGAGTATAACATGAACGAATATATAGAAGAAATTGAAAGCTTTATTAAAAAACATAATGTTTTAGACGAGGATGCAGAGTTTGAAGTTCTTATGGATGGAATTGCTGAGAAACTCACATCACATGATGTGGGCTTAGAGTGTGTTGAGCCAATTCTAAAACTCATGGAAAAATATCCTTGTATGAGTTTTGGCTCTCCCGGTGCTTCTGCATAACCCTAATATGTTTAATTGCATTACTTGTATGTTGGAAACTTTATTCATAATAAATATGGCTGAGGATATGCGATTTACAGGTTCTAATAAAATGATATTCCATGTTTTAAAGGTGACATCTTAAAAACATAAGTTAAATAGAGAAAAACTTAAAGGCAGGAACCTTACTGCAGCAAAAATAAATTTATTTACTATTGACAGCAAGAGATTACCGGTGTAATCTATAATAAAATATAGGAACTACAACTGTAACCTTAGAATAGGAGGATTTCAATGAACCCTTTAGCTGAAAGAATAACTGATTCCGAACTAGAAGTTATGCGGGTACTATGGGATGCAAAGGAAGCCTTGCCGGTAGCAGAAATCCGAAAGGCAATATGCGAAAAAACTGGCTGGGAAAATTCAACTGCCAAGACACTATTGTACCGTCTGCAAAGTAAGGGCGTCGTGGCACAGGAAAAAAGGGATGTATACTATTATTCTCCTTGCATTACAGCGGAAGAATATAATGAATACACAACGCAGAGGTTAATTGATAAGCTATACAAAGGTAATGCGAAAAATCTGATTGCATCCCTTGTATCATCTAAAAAATTAAATGATGAGGATATAACTGAATTGCGAAATATGTTCCGGGGGCAGAAAAGATGAATAGTACAATTCTGACCGTTTTTTCGCTGAGCATATCTGGCTCTATCCTCGCATTGATGCTTCTTGTATTGCGGCGGTTATTAAAAGGCCGGACATCCCAAATGTTCCATTATTATATTTGGCTATTGGTCTTAATTCGGTTAATTGTTCCTATATCATTTAACAGTAGTGCAATGGGTTGGCTCTTCGCTGAATTACCCATGCAGATACATAATACCTCTGCTTCGAATGATGTTGTAGGAGATACACCAGATCAAGAAATTATTTTGCCTCAAAGTAACAGCGAAAGTGTGCCCCGAGAAAATAAGCCATCCAAAACCACGTTAGAATCTGAATCTCCATCAAGCAGTGTACAAAATCAAAATAGAAGGATTACTATAAAACCGAAGGATTTTGTGCGGCTCATTTCAAAGTACCAGATTGCTATTTGGCTCCTGGGTTCGGTGGCATATTTGGGTTGGTTTATATTTGCTTATCTGCATTTTTCCCGAAGTATTGCGAAAACCAGTTCCTGCCCCCATCCATCAGACATAGAAGTATTTAAGCAACTAGGCGGCAATGCCGGCATACAGTTAATTTGTAATCGATATATCGACACACCGATGCTCATTGGATTCTTTTCTCCGTGCATTGTGATTCCACAGCAGGCATTTGTGCAGAACGGCATGGAAAAAGAGCTTCGATATATTCTATTGCACGAACTCACCCATTTTCGCCGGCGCGACTTGCTTTATAAATGGTTTACTGTATTAGTCAGTTCCCTGCACTGGTTCAATCCGCTGATGATATTGATGCGGCGGGAAATTAACCGGGCCTGTGAATTGGCTTGTGATGAGGCTGTGATTCGCTCCTTAAATACCTCTGAGAGGCAAGCCTACGGAGATACGCTTCTAACAATCGCAGCGGGTAAGCGACTCCCAATCGGTCTTGTGACATCGACGATGTGTGAGAACAAACAAGAACTGAAAGAGAGACTTGTAAGTATTATGAATTATAAAAAGAAGACTACATGGATGGTTGCTCTTTCTCTAATTTTAACAGTGCTGTTAGGGGAATGCAGTATGGTCCTTGGCGCGGTAAATATAAATAACGGAGTACAAAGTGATATAACCATCCAATCGCCCGCAACATCAGATACTCCCGCCAACGCAGCGGAATTGTCTGAATCCTCTGTATCGGCTGAAGATTATAATGACCTTGCGGATGCCTCCTTTGACAACAATGGTTGGAATGCTGTGGATGGGGGAATGCTGTCGGGAGAACAAAATCAAACTTTAGAGAAAAATCAAGTTATATCCAGTGAATTGCCATCAGTCCATCGCAAGGGCTTCCAACCCCCAGAATTGACATTCATATTTGACAGCATAAGTCCAGCATCTGACATGCGGGATCCTGATAAAGAATATAATTATGACGACGGACAGAATCAAATTCTTATGCCAACGCTGCGTGAGAGTGCAACTGCCGCTTTACAGCAGCTTTACGATATGACAGGGTATCAGGTCCAAAAGTGCTATGTCCTTTCTACCGGAGATATCTTATTCTTTTCAATGGATAAAGATAATTTTAATCATGAATCTTTCTTTTATTATTTTATGAATCCAGTGCTGATTACTGATGAAGGTGTGATTTACCCTTGGCAGGTAACAATATTGTATAAAAATGAAGATGTAGACTCACCGATAGATGCCACTAATATTATTAAACCTGAAAAATTATCCAGCATGAGTAACGAGGAAATAGCAAAGTGGTATTATGAGAATTCGACCTTTGGGGATAGAAGAAAAGTTATCAGAACGGAACCGGATCATCTAGGATTTATCCGGCTGTATCTTGAAAACGGTGATTTTTATGAAGCAATTTTAGATAATGCAAGGGTAATTCAATACTTATCAGGACCCTATAAAAAAGGCTTCGAGCATTGATACACCTAAACTGCGTGTTCAAGCAGTAAAAACAATATTATGAGCATTTAATGTTATGAGTATGGCATTTTCAGTATAAAAATAATGTTGCAGTAATTTATATAATTAGGAGGATAAGTATGCCTGTCTATCGACCAGAGCAGTATAATGTAATAATAAAAAGAATAAAAGAAAAGTGCATAGCTGAAGACATTTTCTTGGGAGAGCAACTATTAGAAGAAGAAATTTGCTTATTTGAAAAGAAGAATGATCTCATACTTCCTGAGGCTTATCGAAAATTCTTGCTTGAGATAGGCGATGGCTGTGATATGATCGGCGGATTCAAAATGAAATCTCTTGATATGATAGGCAGATTGATATCAGAACAATTATC
>NZ_DAMAUC010000016.1:21272-68317 GCF_032079385.1 Anaerocolumna sp. | reverse complement strand
TATCAGCTACTTTTCCGTTTGAAGATCCTTGGATTTGGGAGGATGAAGAATATCCATCCGGATCGCGGTTGTTGGAAGTCGGAAATGGAAATATTGAGCTTATTCATATTGGAGATGCACAATCCTATAATTTAATTGTTACAGGGAAATGCCGTGGGGAAATTTGGTTTTTTTGTGATGTAGGAGTACAGCCCTGTTGGCAGCGTCAAGATTTTTTGGGTTGGTTTGAAAAATGGCTTGATTATGGTAATGATGTTGATTATTTTACAGAATATTCGTTGTTATGTAATCAATATGAGGCTTAGGAAGGGGGAACGGGTAATTCAATATTTATCAGGACATTATAAGGAAGGCTTGAGCATTTACCTAATCATAGTCTTAGTAGAATAAGGATAAAGTTAAAAGATAATCTATACTTTAAAAGGAGAAATTATTAAATGAAATCACGAATTATGTATATACTTACTGTGCTTCTGTTAAGCACTTCCATTACTGCGTGTTCAAGCAGTAAAAGCAATTTAGAACAAAATAATTTAGAACAAAACAATAGCGATAGTGTAAGTGATAGTAAAATTACTGAGACCAGCCCTTCTTCAGACAACAAAAATGAAGATACCAATATTACGTTGCCATCTAAGGATAATCCGGTATTAGATGCATATAAAGCAGTATTGCTAGATAACGCCGAATTTTTCAGCATTGATAACGAGAAGAAATTATCTTTGAATGACTTTTTAACGAACAAAGAGATTTATGGAGCCATTTTAAAAGTAACACATTTTACGGTAATGGACATGGATGGCGACGGGGTGCCTGAAGTTGTTCTTGAATTGGCAGTGGATAATAATCCAGAGTTTTATGAAATACTGCATTATATGGATGATACAGTTTATGGATACAATATTGTATACAGAGGTTTAGAAGGGCTTAAAGCAGACGGAACATTTCAGTATTCAAATGGTGCAGCAGATAATGGATATGGAAAATTGAAATTCAAATCAGATGGCTATGAAACTGACATATTGGGAAATATGCAAGCAAGCCAGAATAATGATAGTATGACTATATCATACTTCATTAATAATGAATCCGTTACAGAAGAATCCTATAATTCTTTCATTAAAGAGCAAGATGAAAAAAAGGATGTAGATTGGCATGAGTTTTCTCAAAAGAATGTTGAAACAGAACTCTCTGCCCGGTCATAGATACAGAAAAATACCAACTATCAATATTTAGTTGGTATTTTTTATGCTTAAATTGAAATTGGAATTTCAAATTGAAAGAAGATAGTGGATGAAT
The DNA here is from genome assembly GCF_032079385.1 of Anaerocolumna sp. NCBI lineage: Bacteria > Bacillati > Bacillota > Clostridia > Lachnospirales > Lachnospiraceae > Anaerocolumna > Anaerocolumna sp. Next base: position 67,018 of record NZ_DAMAUC010000016.1, on the reverse strand, counting down.
CCTAATTTGTTACATTTTAGGGGTTTATGAATTGAATATTTTTACCAGGTCCTAACAGCTCCACCCTTAGCCTGCCAAAAGCTTAAATGAATAGAGTAAAAAAAAAAGTCTATTTACAAATTTCAGATTATGTGTTAACTTTAAATCGTAAGTAGTAAGTGGTAAGTAAAAGTAAATAAGTGGGAGCGTAAGGGACAAGGAATAACAAATAAATATATTAATTATAGGAGGATGTATAGATATGGAGGATTTAACGTTAGCGCAAGGTTTTACAATCATATCACTCAATTCGCTGGACAGTCATCATATGACAACAGCAAAAAAGATGGCACTTCGTTGCATCTCGGCAGCTGCTATACTGGAGCTTTATTTAGCTGGCTGCTTTACGGAGAAAGAAGAACGACTGATTCTGAACAGGGAAGTGCTGGAGCAGCCGGACATTCTACTTTATCAGGAGGAGGTCCTTAAACATATATTTAAGAATAAAGTCAGTCTGGAAGGAAACCTAGACTGGTGGATTATGAAAGCTTCGGCCCTCTCCGACAAAAACTTAAAGAAAGTAGAGCATGTCATAACAGATTCCTTAAAAGGAATTAATTTATTAGAGGAAATTCCGAACCTTTTAGGTTGTGATTTATTTTATGCAACAGCAAATATAACCATGAGAGAATATAGGAGCAACAGTTCAGAATATATCCGTCAAACGGAAGGAATCAGAAGCGAAGTGCTGGAAGAGGGTAAGCTCACGGACGAAGACATCGTAAAGCTCTGGCTTCTCCGGGAAAGTGCTTGCTTAAACGAGATATTTGCAAAAAATGAATTGGATAACGTTCTGGTTCGTTTTAATGAACTGTATCAAAGCAGCCGGCTTGCAATGAAGTTATTTGAGGTTTGTATCCATCATATGGCGGAGACTGCCGTAAAAAATTTTCTGTCCTTTAAAAGACAGTTAATGAGTACGCCTGTCGGTACGGGGATAAATTATGATTTTCCATTTATTGAACGTTCACAATCGGTATTTATTGATACGGGAGCCATGTTTTCCGACCCTAAGATGCGCCTTGAAGACGTTCTGAAACGTCTGAAAGATTACGGTCATGAAGTTACCGTGCTTCGCGCAGGAGTAGTACCTCTATTAAAGATAGACAATATTTTATATAAAGCAGTCCCTGATGCAGTTATGGGAAAGATTCCGGTTCACGGTATCCGTCTCCGACGCTATCAGATATAAAAGGAGGGGTAGAAATGTCAAGACAGCGCTCCCTTGAGAAGATAGCAGTGTCCGAATATGTCACCATCGGAGAATTGGTCCGGCTTACCGGAAGCCGGTATAGTACCCTGAAATTCTACACTGAGGAAGGAATGCTGCCCTTTGAACAGGAAGAGGAGAATCTGACACGGAGATTTCCAAGGGAAAAGACAGTTGCAAGGATTACTGAAATCCAGGAGTTGAAGAGACGGGGATACAGTATCCCGGAAATTAAGAAGCGGCTTCAGCAGGTATAAGGAATAATCTATTTCATTCCTGACAGTCCTTAAAAGCACCGCCACGGGACAAAATGCTTTATCATCTAGTATGTAGAATCAGAATATAGTAAACTTAAATAATGCTGTGTTTTATAGCTATTTTCCCCAGACTAATTGTCTGGGGATTTTTACGTACATAAAATTACAATCATTAAAAATTTTTTTAAAAAATTAAGGTTTATTTAATATTGGGGTTATCATCAGTTAAGGTTGTCTATTTATAATAAAGTAAAATGATAATTAAAGAGAGGACAACAATAAATGAAAGAAAAAGGACTTACAGGATTTCAATTAAAAATAATTGGACTATTATTAATGATATTTGACCACATTAGTGAATTTTTTAGTTTCACCGGAGCAATACCTCTGGCTTTTAAATGGGTAGGAAGAATTGTAGCACCTATTTTTATATTTATGACCATAGAAGGATATATACACACCCGAAGCAAGAAAAAGTATATGCTTAGATTGTTTGCAGCATCAACTTTAATGAATATAGGGAATTATTTAATTCCAAATTATTTTCAAAGAACGGATTCTTTTGGATTAATGAATAATATATTTGCAACTTTATTTATGATTACGGTATATCTATGTATTATTGATTTCATAGCAAAAGGAATTAAAGAAAAAAGTATAATCAGAATATTTATAGGTGTTTTACTATTTCTACTGCCGATAGCATTATCAATATTGTTTATAACAAACATTGAAAATTTACTCTATTTGATTTTGGTTATTCCATCACCTCTTTTTGTGGAGGGGGGGCCCATATTTGTGGGAATTGGAATAATCCTGTACTTACTAAGAGGAGATAAGAAAAAGCAATTAATAGCATATATAGCAATATGTGTCGCTTTTATTTTTACAGGAGAAATTAGTATTCATGGATTGTTCATTGACAATTATCAGTGGATGATGATTTTTGCCACACCACTATTGTATTTATATAATGGAAAAAAAGGAAAGGGAATGAAGTATCTGTTTTATGTCTTCTATCCAGCTCATATATACATTTTCTATATAATCTCATGTTATGTTATGAGCAAATAAAATAACTTATTTTAACCTTATCAGGAAAGTCCTACGTTTCTTTAAGCGAAACATAGACTTTCCTGTTAGATGAAGTTCATGCTCTTGTCTAAATGTCATTGGCAATAAGATTATGAGCAGGCAGCGATAAATGACTGCGAATCCTCCCTTTGAATGAAATATTATAAAACTGTAGGAAGATAAAAACATAATTTTTATTAGGATTCGTGTTACAAAGAGTTACGCTATTAAATTAAATATTTTCTACGAAGATAGGAGGCAGAATAATGATTCAATGGGAATTAAAGAAAATATTTAAATCAAAAAATGGAATTTTTACTTTCATATTATTCTTTATACTTTCTATATCTATGATATTCATAAAACCGAACTTAGAAGGAGTAAATGATTACAGAGAAAATAGTAAAGGTATAACCACTGTTGAAGAACAATTTAACATGAATGTTGAACTTTTAAGAGAGGTTAGTGAAAGTGAAGCAAAGGATGATATATCAAAGGAATTTAAAGAAATATCCAATAAAAAATTATCGGCAATAAAGTTCAATAAATATAAGGATATTAGGTTCTGGAAGGCATTTCATCATAGAGCGTTTCATCCATTTATGATTTTTATTATGCTTATCATTATAGTAATTATTTTCTCAAATATTTATACAGACGAGATGATATCAACCGTTGATAAGTTAATTTTGACATCGAGAAATAAATATAAAGTATTATATTCAAAACTGGCCTTAAGTATAGTCATCCCAGTAATTCTATATACAGTATATCTAATTATACAGTTTATAATCACCTGTATACAATTTGGAAAACCGATCAACGGAGGTTTACAGGTTCTAAGAATATTGGATAATCCATTATTAATTAAAGATGCTTATACAATATACGAATTTATATTACTTAAAACAGGTATTATGCTTCTACTCCTTATCACATTGGGAGTATTCGGATGCTTATTTTCATTCCTTACCACCAACTCAATTCAATCTACAAGTGCATTTTTCATTTTTATATTTTCAGGTAAGGTAATGACATTAATTAGATGGTTACCAAACGAAGCATTGATGATATTTTCAAAAGTTAATTATATTGATTTAATATTTAATTTTAATGAATTTGCCGGAATGTATTCTGGAAGATTTAGAATGTTTAATATAAGCTTAGACATTACAAATTTATGTTTGGGCATTATGATAGCTGTTCTCTTTATAGGGATACTTTCATGCAGAAGTATCTTTAGAAAATATTTAACAAGATAAATCAGGTGGTTAAGTGTAAGAAGCACTTTTAAGTATGGTTCAAACATAAAAACTTGTTTGATTTTATATGGTTTGGAGGAAAAATTATGAATAAACTTGAAATAAAAAATTTGACAAAAAGTTATGGAAAGAAAAATGCAAATAATAACATAACACTCACCTTAGAAAATGGTGTATATGGACTTTTAGGCCCTAACGGTGCCGGTAAGACAACGCTTATGAAGCAAATAGCTACATTGATTAAACCTACATCGGGAGAGATAGTCTATAATGGCAAAAGCATTTATAGTATAGAAGACAACTACAGAGGAATTATAGGTTATTTACCACAAGAATTCGGAGCTTATAAAAACTTTTCAGCTAAGAAATTTTTACAATATGTAGCAGCCTTAAAAGGAGTAGATAAAAGGGAAGCCAATAACAAAATAGATGAATTATTAAAGTTGGTTGGACTTTATGAAGTAAGAAATAAAGCGGTTGGGAAATTCTCAGGAGGAATGAAAAGAAGAGTAGGAATCGCTCAGGTTTTATTAAATGATCCTAAGATTATTATATTAGATGAACCAACAGCGGGATTAGACCCACAGGAGCGGACCAGATTTCGAAATTTATTATCGGAGATATCCAAAGATAAGATCATAATACTTTCCACTCATATTATTTCTGACATAGAATCCATAGCAAAAGAAACTATTATGATAAAAGAAGGTGAAATCATAATGAAGGGAAGCCATAGGGAAATTCTATCCGATATGAGTGGAAAAGTATACAGAATAAGAACCAGGGATGAAAACCAATTGACAGAAATACAACAAAGATACAAGGTGGTAAATCTTCAAAGAGGAATTGACTTTACGGAACTTAGAATTGTGAGCGATAAAGTCGTAACTTATGAAAATGCAGAGGTGATAGAGCCTAAATTTGAAGATGTCTACATGTTCTATTTCGATTTAGAAAACACAAAGGAGGTATAAAAATGGGTACCCTTATAAAATTAGAATTAAGAAAAGTATTACTTAAAAAAAGCATTCTAATAACCTGGGCAGCATCCTTGTTATTAGGAATGTTATTAATCCATAATGGTACGGTAAGTGATATTTATGCGGATGTTTTCTTTAAAAGTTATGGTTATACACCTATAATGGGGCTCCTTATGTTTATGATTTTGTCCGGTTCTTATACTTTAGAATATAATTCGAATATGAATGAACTTATAAACACAACAAGAAATGGTAAGAGAAAATTAGTGATAGCAAAGGGAATAGGAGCAGGTTTAGCAACATCCATAGTAAATATATCTATTATTATAGCAATATACCTGGACGGTCTTAGGAAAGCTGATTTTAAAGGTTTGGACATGCCCTTAAAAAACCTTTGGTATTTTAAAGGAATAAATTCAAATTTAAATGTCCTTCAAATGATGCTAATATTGATTATTACCGTAATCATAGCTTCTTTTTTCTTCTCTCAGTTAGGATTATTTTTATCATCGATCAGTAAAACTGCTTCGATAGCATTTATTTTTGGTGGTTTAATAATGGGTCTTCCCTATATAATAGCACCTTTTTTACCAAGTAAATTTATTGTTATGACTCCATTATGGGGAATGATGTCTTCACAGTTAATCAAATATCAGGCAAGTGCCGGAATAATGGTAATGCAAGGAGTGATATTTATAGCAGGATATTTCATTCTACCTAAACTCACATATTCTGCATTTACGAAAGAAAATAAAAGATAAAAGAATCAGGTGGGATAATATTAAATAACATTGAATTGGAGGAACTTGTGACAAATAGTTTGTTTTTGTTTAGTATAATCATTTTATTTATTGGGTTTCTTTTTATGGGAATGAGTGGAGTGTCCTACAGATGGAGAGCTTTTAGAAATAAACCGGCATGGAATGGAAATACTTTAGTCTTTTTAATCATAGGACTTATATTCTTTATTGGTGGTTTAATAATGGTATATATGTTTTATCCCTATAAATAATAAAGTTTCAACAAAATATAAATAAATTTTAAAAAAAGAACCAAATTTAAAAAACTTGGTTCTTTTAATATATTTTGTATTGGGATATAATTAAAAGAGATAATAGGACTAGTGTGCTAAAACACCGGAATTGAGGTTAATATGGAAACATCATTAAGCAATAAGAAAATATTAATCATAGATGATGAAGAAGATATATTAAAGTTATTATCTATGGTTCTAAAAAAAGAAGGATTTGAAAACATATATACGGCTGAGGATGGGGAAGGTGGGTTTACGTTGTTTAAAAGAATTAATCCGGATATCATTCTTTTAGATATTATGCTGCCTGATGAGGAAGGATATGAAGTCTGTAAAAGAATCAGAAAAACTTCCAATGTACCTGTTTTATTTATATCAGCAAAAACAGAAGAAATTGACAGAGTACTGGGCTTTGCCTTAGGGGGAGATGATTATATAACAAAACCGTTCAGTACCAAAGAAGTAGCCTATAGAATAAAAGCCATTTTAAGAAGAAGCGGTTATAATGAAGAAGAAAAAAATAAGAATACTATATTAAATCTTGGGCCTTTTCAAATAGATGAGGAAAAAATAGAAGTTAGGAAAGATGGAGAACTTATAGAATTAAAACCGAAAGAATATAAAATGTTTCTATATTTGGCAAAGCACCCCAATCAAATCTTAAGTAAAGAAAAATTGTGTAGTGAAGTATGGGGAGAAGATTATATAGGTTTTGATAACACAATAATGGTGCATATCAGAAGACTTAGAGAGAAAATTGAAATGGATCCCTCGAATCCGAAGTATATTCTTAATATAAAAGGATTAGGATATAAATTTGTTTTAAAGGATGAAACCCTATGAATTGGAAAATTACAGGCAGGTTTATTGCAACTATAGTTTCCGTCGCTGTTATTGTAATCGTTATTAACATTATTGGAGTAGCTCTTCTTATATTTAATGGTGGCAGAAATAATCTTGCAAATGGTATTGCTTATTCTTCACCAGAGGACTTTACAAGGGAATTTGAAATATATCTGATGGAAGATAAAGATAAAATCTATATTAGTAGCGACGGTGAAAAGCTTTTGCAAAAAAAAGAAGCTTGGATACAGGTTTTAGATGAGGCGGGAAATGAAGTTTATAACTTCCAAAAACCTATGAATGTGAAAAATCATTATACACCTGTAGAATTGATCCATGCATATAAATATATTTCAAGCGAAACTATGTCCACTATATTTGTAGCTGAAAAAAATCTTGGTAATAGAAATTATAGTTATATTATAGGATTTTCATCCGAAAAGATTAAAAGAAACGTTTTCTCCTATGATGTTTATAATTTTGATAATAGCTTAAGAATTGGCATTTATATAATGATATTTCTGGATGCCCTTATTGCTTTATTGTTTGGGTATTTATTCAGCAGAAGGCTTACAAAGCCATTGGTTAATATTGTTAAGGATGTTAAAAGCCTATCAGAGGGAGAGTATAGTTTAGAAAGAAAAGAAAAAGGAATTTATAAAGAAATATATCATAATATAAATAATTTATCTTCAAAACTGGAAAGCAATGAAATAGAAAGAAAGAATTTAGATAAAATGAGAGAAGAATGGATATCAAATATTTCTCATGATATAAAAACCCCACTGGTTTCCGTGAAAGGATATGCGGAGATATTGTCTAGTGAGGAATACGATTGTACGAAAGAAGAAGTGAGAGAATATAGTAGAATAATAGAAGAAAAATCGGATTATATCAAAGAACTTATTGATGATCTAAATTTAAGTACCAGATTAAAGAATAAAGCTCTTACTTTGAATAAGAAACATACCAATATTGTAAGTCTGGTCAGGGGAGTTGTAATCGATATTTTAAATAATCCACAAAATAGCAATGTGGACATAGACTTTTCAGCAACAAGAGAAGTGATTGATGTAGATATTGATGAAATATTAATAAAAAGAGTTATCACAAATATTTTATATAACGCTATCGTTCATAATGATGAAAATGTGGCAATAGAAGTTAAGGTAGAGAGAAAAGACAGAGTGCACATTTTTATAAAAGACAATGGAAAAGGCATTCAGGAGGAAGAGTTAAAGTATATTTTTGAAAGATATTATCGGGGAACCAATACAGGAAAACGACATAAAGGTTCCGGACTTGGAATGGCAATAGCGAAGGACATCGTAGAAACACATGGTGGAATAATCAAAGTGGAGAGTGAACTTTTAGCAGGAACTAGAGTTGAAATAATTTTATAAGCGATTAGAAATTAGATTAGAAATTATTAGAGGAGTTGATCTTAGTGAAGGATTATGATTCATTAGAATCAATAAAACAATCAATAGATAGCAATAATATGGTTTTGATTTATTTTGGAAATAAAACCTGCGGAGTATGTACGGACTTAAAGCCGAAAGTAGAAGAAATGCTAAAGGAGTTTCCAAAGATTAAAAGTATTTATGTAGATGTGGATAAATCAAATAATATAGCGGTATCTTATAACTTTTTTACCGTGCCCGCCATTCTTGTATTTGTTGAGGGAAAAATTACAATTAGAGAAGCTGGATATATTAGTGTACGGGATTTAAGCAATAAAATCACAAGGTATTATAAATTATTAGAACTGTAAAAAGGACAGGATTAAAGAAGATTAATTACTTCTTATCCATTATTGTGTAACCCGCCTAAATACTAGATATGGGGCTGTTTTTTTGTAAAATATTAAGAAATATGATGGAAAATTGACACATTTATAACAATTTTTAGAAGTAAATTTAGTAACAGTAAGGAACCAAGGAGGAAATAAGCTTTGAGAATAGTCAGAAGTAGAAAACAACAAGTTTATTGTAAACGAGAAGAAAGGAAGAAGCCATTACAATACAAGCTGGCGTGTATATTTACTATACTGGCAGTGTTGTGTTTTCTGCCAGTATCCCGGGCGGATGCGGCAGCAGCTTTGTCCCTTTATAATTACCAGACAAAACAGGATTTTAAATATACAGATCAGCAGGTGGTCTATACCTATAATGGTAAGAAAATTGCAACTAAAACACCCGGTATTATCATTGATGGTTCATCCATGGCTTCTTTTAAAGATATTTTTGTCAGCTCGCCAATAAAAATGAAGCATACTTTTAATGAGAAGACAGGAAAGTTAAGATTAACTTCCGGCGGTACCGTAATGGAAATGACATTAGGAAGTAAAACCGTATTGCTGAACGGAAAAAAAGTTACGGCTCCCCTTGCTCCGGTTAGAATAAAGTATAAGGAACAAAAAACCTCCAAGGTATTAGTACCAGTCAGATTTGTGGCAGAGGCTTTCGGATATTCTTATCAATGGAACAGCAGTACCTCCATCGCGTCTATTACAGGTGGTCTAAAGTTAAACTACGGCGATAAGGACGTTAATTATACCGGCACTCAGGGAAAGGTAACCTTTGACGGTGCTGAGGTTCCTCTCAATACCATACCGGTAATGGTTGTGGATGATACAGCTCTTCTTCCAGCTTACAGGGTATTTTCCCAATCTCCCATGAAAGTATCTTATTCCTATAATAAGGACACAGGTGAGATAACTTTAAAAAAGGGAGATATAAAAATTCAATTGACCGTTGGAAGCAAAATGGCGTATGTTAACGATAAAGCGAAGGTCATGGACACTGCTCCCTTATTTGTCAAGAATCTTCAAAGCAAGGAAAGCTGTGCTTTGGTTCCGGGAAATTTTGTGGCTACCAATCTGGGCTTTTCATATACCTGGAATAATAGTATGAAAACGTCACAAATTACGACAAAGAAAATAACGAATGAAAATAATGGAACAAATAACGGTGGCAGGGATAACGGAAATACTGGTGAAACAGGGCAAACAAAACTGCCGGATATTACTTTATTCCAGTGGGGACTTTTACCGGAATTGTTAGAAAACTATACAATTGCCAGTAATGCGGTTAACAGTGCTGAAGTTTCACAGGATGTTGTATCAACAGCCTTTATTGAATCCGTAACCCAAACCCAGATTTTAAGTAGTTCCAATCGAAAAGAAGTATACACTATTAAGGCAAATTCCCCCATAAGCAAAACAACCATAACAGAAGAAGGAAATATCCTAAAACTTCTTATAAATAATGCTTACATAAATAATACATCCTATTATCTATCCGGCATATTGGCAGGAGAATTTAACGCCGTTTACCATGCTATTGAAAATAATAGTGAACTAAGCTTTCAATTATCAAGTACAGATACCAAATACGCTGTTGATTTATCCGAAGATAAATGTACCATGACTATAACGCTGTTCCCTAATTATGTAAATGCCATAACGGCAGGAAGGAAAAATGGAGAAGAGTTTGTAGAAATAACAGCCATGGAGGATATTTCAGTTACCTTAGCTGAAAGTGGTAACTATCTAATTTTACAACTTCCCTTTACTATAAACGGAGTCGGAAATAATAATGCAGATTCCTCTTCTCTGGAAGGCGTAAGGGCAGTAAGTGTTACTGGTATCAATGATTATACTACCAGCATTACTATCGAAAAATCAGAAGTTTACAGCTATAGAGTAGACCGAAACCAAAATACTTATACCGTATTTTTAACAAAATCCTCCGAACCCGGAAATAGTGGAGAGACAGAAAACAATATAGAAAATGCCTTGCAGTTTAAATTACCAGCAGGCGTTATCTTTAGTGATATTACAACAGAAGACAGATATCGTTATTATCAAAATAAAATCGCGATTTTACTGCCTGGAGATCGGACACAGTTTTATGATGAAAACCCGGTTACCGTATCCGCAGGGGTGGTACAGGATGTTACCGTTGCTTATGTCAACAACCAGACAGAAATTGTAATTGAAACCTCAAAGCTTCAAGGCTTTAAACTTTCCGAGACGAATTATGGAGTTAGTGTTAAACTTGGTGACCCAAGAGATATCTATCAGAATATTGTACTTTTGGATCCGGGTCATGGAGGTAATGCAGCAGGAGCTACCCGCACTTTAAATGGTGTAAAGATTAAGGAAAAAGACTTAAATGAGCAGATTCTTTACAATCTTGCAAAAGAATATTTTAATGCACCGGATTCACCGATTAAAGTATACTATACAAGATATGGGGACGAAGTCAGATATTCCAATATAACCACGGAAAACTATGATAGAGCGGCACAGGCAAAACGGATAGGAGCCGATTTATATGTAAGTCTTCATATGAATTCCAATACAAAAACATCACCAGCGGGAACAGAGGTTTATTATAATTCAAAGAACAATAAAGCCAATGGAAGTGGCCTTACCAGTAAAAGGCTGGGGGAAATGCTGGAGACAGCACTGACACAAAACCTTGGAACGATAAACAGAGGAGTAAAGGACAAATCACTTATTGTAACAAGAGAGAATTCCGTACCCGCCGTACTGATTGAATTAGGGTTTATGTCAAATCCACAGGAGCTGGAATTATTAAATGATCCTGTTTTTCAGGAAAATGCAGCTAAGACTATATACGACACCTTATGTCAGGTATTTGAAGAATATCCAACAGGCAGATAGCCTGAGAAGGGCCCTAAATCACAGGGAATGAAAAAGCGTTAAACTTCTACAGCCAAAGTGGTGTATTGAGTTTTTGAGAACTTTGGCTATAGGCAGACGTGTTTGATATTGATGAACTTAAGGCCAATTATCCAAGTGGTTTAGAAGGCTTTTACAATACTGCTATTATAGTGGGAAAATTGAAATATGAAGGTGAAATTAAAGAAATTCAAAATAGTGAATTTGGACATTTTAAATTTTTAGGGGTGTGCGAAGAAGAATAAAGATTTGGATAAACAGTACCATTTTATATTAAACAAGATTCAAAATAGGAGCAGCGGTACAATCCGGAACAATTTTTTCTTCAACCAAATTTACATAGTAAGGCAATGGAAATGTTTGTAAATATATATTCGTGAGAGGAGAATAATAAATGAAATTTATAAAGAAGTTGACAAAGCTAATGATGTTTTTACTATTAATATGCATGCTTTTTACAGGGTGTAAAAATAGAAAGGAATCGGAGATACCTACGGAATCCAATCATATAGAAAATACAGAAGAAATTGAAAGCAGTAGTACAATACCGGATGAAGAACCTGCTAAAGAGGAAGAAGCAGATTCTACACCTAAAGTGAATGAAAGTGAAACCCAAATAAAGCTGGAAGACGATAATTCAATAAAAAAGATATACAAAGAGGATTTATCGACAGAAGGTGAGAAAGTGGTGTTTGGTTTTCGGGTTGCTGATTCTAAAAAATCAGTATCAATTTGCATGGCAGATGATGAAAGCTACATAGTTTATCGATTTGGTACAATGGATAACATAGAATTAGAATTTCCAGAAGACAGAGAGAATTCCTTTATCTATTTTACCTATTCCTATTATTTAAGAGGCGGTGGAGTTGAAAATGCAGGCTTGGATCTCAACAGTTTTAAATTTAGCAATGGTGGCTATCAGTATCAGGTCTATAACGATTACGATGCAGAAGCTGGTATAAAAGCGGTAGGTATTAGAGTGACGGAGGAAAAAACGGGTAAGGAAACTGATATAGCTGGAGACAGTAACACTGTTATCGGTAGCATGCTACCCTTCCGTGACATGGAAAAAATAGTAGTAGAATAAAGACTTATATAATTTAATAACGCAAGCAATATCAGAATTTACAGGAGAAAAGATGAATATGAAAGAGCCAGAAATAATATTAGAAAGTTGGTCCCCATGTTGTGATGTACAGGCTTTTGTTGAGAAGAGCGAAAGCTGTTATTATTTTTATCTTTGGTTTCATCCGGGGAAAGAGGAGGCGTACATAAAAAGCTGCTGGATAGCAAATGCCTGTCCGGCACCCGAAGAATTGAATATGGAAACTATGGACAAGGGTACAGCTCCTCCAATGCCACGAAAATGGATTTCACATAACGTAAATGGTATTCAGCTTAATCCAAAAAACTTAACGGTTGAATGGTTTGAGGAGGGTGATGGGGCTGCTTTGATGTACCGTGATGATATTTTATGTGTAATACCAGGATGGGGTGGTTTAAAGGATTTTTCTGGATATGCAAAATATATAGTTGGCATGACTCCATTTGCGTGGGAGATAACGGATGCTAAAAAGACTTTGAGGGAACGAATTCATAAGAGCCATGAGTTTTGGAATTATTTAGGTGACGATTTCTGGAGAGATGTTCAGCAAATGCATTTAAAGGTTTTGGAAGATTTTTTTGGAACTCATGAAAAATACTATGCAATAGATGGTGGTAATTTCCCTCCCAAGGCACTGATTACCGGACGAAAAGGGAATGTTTTCTATGGAATCACAGCGGGTGTCAGCCTTTTACCAATGCCTCTAGTGGAACAGTATTTTCAGGAAGATGCCCAAAATTTTAGAAGAATAGAGCTTGGGTTTGCAGCAACGGAAAAATGGCAAGATATCTGTCCAAAGATGTATTCGTTTTTATCCAGTATTGCATGTCTTCCATGGAATGAAATAAGTTTTCTGGGACATGGTCACACGATACCATGCAATGTGATCCAAGGTTATAGTGCCATATGGTTATTGAATGCAAGGGTTATGAAAGAATTTTCTTCTCCGATTTATCCCGAATTTAATGGAGATGAGGTAAATCTCCTTTGGGTGGTTCCGGTAAAACAGGAAGTATATGAGACAATTATAGAAATTGGAACAGATGAGATGTTGAAACAGATAGATACCCAAAACATACATATATTTAATTAAAAATCCAAATTATCAGGGATAGCTATAAGTATTCGATCTGGTCGGTGGACTAAAATAAAGTACAGCAATTTATATTTGATAGGAAATTAATAATTAGTGAGGTGCGGTGCTCATGTCATTTAAATTGTTAGAATATCAAATGCCTTGTGGTTGGCAAGTATCATTTTCAAGTAATTGGATACATAAAGAGGAAGAGGATGGCGGTGAAAATATTTTCTATACGCCAGATAGCAACTTAACAATTCGAATAACTTCTTTTCACGCAGAAAAACAAGGAATTTTAGCTCCTATTGAAGTAATGGAAAATGCGTTTATGCGAACTATACCTAAATCTGCGAACCCGAAAGAGATAATTCAATATACTTTAGATGGCTTTTATTCAAAAGCTTTTGAGGATATATATACAGAAAATGGTACACTTGTGTATCGTACATGTATTTGCTATTATGCTGCAGGGGAACTTCTGTCCATAAATGTATTCAGTACAAGCAAGGAAGAAGGTGAAAATTCCTTATCATTTCTCAAGACTCTGCGAAAAACCACTTGCTAAATTTTTGTTTGCTGTTCAGATAATGTGTGTTTGTTCCAGCAGGTAAATTAGAACGAAGCTACATAAAATCAATATTTTTACTAAAGGAGTGGTACTTTGACAGAGGTTTTGCAGGACTATTTGAACATATATCAACGTTTTCCTGTACATAGCACATGGAAGAAGAGTGATCGAAAAGAAAGACATCACATGCTAATGGATTGGCAGAATTGCTATTATTCACAAATGCCTGATATGGGAGAAATTCGTTCGTTTATTAAATGTAATCCTGATTTAGTATATGAACGGCCTTTTTTCCTAAAAGTATTAGTACCTTGCATTTATGAGGACATTGAAAATAACAGTATTGATGCTATCCGCTTTATGTTTGAAGATGATAGCGATCATTACATTGGTACAACCAGAGATTTTGTGGAAATTTTTTGTGAAGCATCCGACTGGGCATATACTCCTTTTGATGTGGCCGGATTTATATTGAAGAAGGAGCCGGATAACAAAACCGTGCTGCATTACAAATATGTATTAATGAGCAGAATCATTGGTTTTACCATACATGAAGTTCCTTATGGCATTTTGAATGGTATGAATGGCGCTGAAAAATCCGCAATACCAAAAATGTTAGAAGACTTAAGCGAGTATGAGCAGCTATGCAGTGTGCTGGGAGAAAATCAGAAAGCATTTATTGACTTATGTCGTAGGCTCTATTTGGCTTGGGACAAATATCTTGATAATAAAAGAAGTTACAGTCATTTTGCGGAGTATTTAGATAAACACCATATTTGTTATAAGGAATAGTATCGTAATATAATTGATAAGTATTACTCTTGTAAGTGAATTTTATTACTCTAAAATATAGAAAAAAATGATATTTGACGAGGTTGAAAAAGCCATGGAAATTACATTTGAGTATTTAAATAAACTGTTATCAGAGACAAATAGCAAAAGAAAGCAATTTGTATATTCTGTAATTGATGAAACAGATGCCGAAATAGCATACATGAATTCTAAAAAGGATCTATGTATAGGACGACAATGTGGCTTAATGAATGAACTGCGACTGCAGCAGTTCAAAGTGCGAGAACAACCTCAATTAAGAAAAGGGAGTAAAAATTACCTGAGGATAGTAAAAAAAGACAATCGAATAGCAAAAATCGATTCGTTTATTAACGGAAGAATCGATGTTGTATTTTTACCTTATTATGAAACAGATATGAGATATTTGTTTCCCTTCTTTAATAATGGAGGATCCTATCCAACTTATACATATGTCACAGTATATGTTGACGGTATGGTTTCGGAAGAATATAGGGTTAATTCACATCAAATTGTGTATGAACGATATGAGAAAAAGGATACAAATAAAGTGTTATATTCACGAATAAACTATGTTCCCAATGGAACTCATAAAGTTTTAGATTCAGAAAAAGGAATTATTGAATATAATTCTTCTATAATTTATACTAGAATTGAAGGAAAAACCTGGATGGATGACTAGGAGGATGACAATATGACAGAGCGGCTTGAAGAACTAAAGAAAAATCAAGCTTGCCGTAATCTCTTAAAACACATGCCGTCAATCAAAATGATTGGTATTGCAGAGAGCAGACTATATGACAATTTTTTGAATGATTCTTTTGAAGATGCACTTTCAATAAGTAAAATTTCTTGCCATACAAATATCAATGAGATAATAATTTGGTTACATAATTCATTGGAATTGAAAACAGGAAAAGAATATATCTTTTTTGATGAAAACAACCATAAATTTGTCCAAATAGAAATTTTGGATATAGTATTGGGAATGGAGCAGTTGTTTTTACATAATCTCATAAGAAATAGAATTGATGGTACAGCAAAAATGGTAGGCCATACTTATGGATTTTGTTTGTTGGATTGTACTAATAAACTGCTTATAGATGTTTGCTGCGATAGTAGTGATGAGTACAATTATCAGATATATTTATCTTATTTCCAATAGGAAAAATATTAATTTGATTAATAATATAATTTCGCTCCTGTATGGGAATTAAAACAAAGCTATTAGGAAATTTGTTTTTTATATAATTAGGTAACGAAAATAAACGATTGAGGTGATGTGAGTGAAAAAAAGGACGACTCTGCCAAAGAATTTTGAAGAGCTCCTTGAAAAGGGCGATTTGGACGAGCTGAAAGCGGTCTACTTGAAATGCGATGTCAATGCAAGATATAGCCGTTATTCTTCAAATGCATTTGCAATGACTCCATTGCTTAAGGAATTTGCCTGTTGGCTGAAGGAGCAGGGAGCGGATATTAACGCAATGGATTACTATGGAAATCCGCCGCTTTTTAACCATTGTAGCTTCTACAACGGAGATGCGGAACTGCTCATTACGTTGGGTGCTGATGTGAATGCACTGGGACGCAATAAGGAAACTCCGTTGCATCAGGCTACCCGCTACGGGAGGATTGAGGCCGTCAAGGTGCTTCTCCGGTATGGAGCCAACGTCAATGCCAGGCATGATGACCGGGTCTGGAATTGTGCTCACACGCCACTGGAAGTGGCTCTGTTGGAGAAGAGAGTTCCTCTTGATACTCTTGCTGCACTATGTAAGCTGCTACTGGACAACGGTGCAGAGATTACCGGAACAGTCAGAACTGCCATTACAAAAATCGGCGAGGAGTTTGAGTTCCGAAAGAGAGGGTATCAAAGTTTAGAAATGCTGGAACTATATAAAAATTCTCTCCAGTGGTTGTATAAAACCTTTGGAGTCACGCCAGTGGAACCTATCGAAACCCATGATGGGGTTTCGCCAATCATAATACAGGAAACGGATTTTACAAAGCAATATAATAAGCTTTGGGAATACCTTGTTCCGCCATCTGGATGTGCAAAAACAGCGCAGGGAGAGGTCATACGAATAGTTGGCAAGGTATCCCATGAAATTTTAGAAAATGGAGGCATGAATTGGGACAGGGATTTTGATAAGATGCTGTACATTCTGCCCAAATACTTTAAAATGGGTAATTCGTTGCCCCAAAATGATATGGAAGAGGTAGAGCGGCTGATTACAAAAATCCATAGCGACACAGTTGATGCTCCTAAGAAGTTGACCGAGTACGCGGTAGATTGGGTCTTATTGAATAGAAATGTGATTGATGTCATACCACCTTCTTACAAGAGATAGGTAATTGTGGAGGTAAATTAAAACAGGTCACAGACTTTGAAATCCTTGATCAAATCAAGGATGATCCGGAAATTGATAATTTAATGATTCAAATCCTGGTGAATTGTGAACGAAAGAATGATATTATCTATTGAATTGCAGCTGGGCACTGGGATAAAAATGAGAATTCGCTTCTGTAGGCGAATTAAAACAAAGCTATAGAAATTTTATATAAAAGGTGGTTGCATTATGGAAACGGTAGAATTAACATTCCAATATACCCAAGGTGAATATGTGAAAGCAAAGAGACAGCATATAATTGCAAGCAAGACAATTACCAAAACGAATGTTGTTGTGCTTGCTGTATATTTATCCTTTTCATTGTGGTACTTCTTTTCATCATTTAGCGTGCTAAGTGGTTTTTCTTTAGGATTTGCGTTATTTGCTCTGATAGCAGGATGTACCTTATACTTTTACGTACCCATTCAGCAGTTCAAGAGGACATCGAAATATCACGAAGAATATAATTTAACATACACTAAAGATGGTATTCTATTTAAAACTCCCACCATCCATTCGGAATTAAAATGGGATATTTACTCTGAATTTTGGGAAAGTACCGATTTTTATTTCTTAATTCAAGTGTCGCACATTTATACTCTTATACCCAAAAGAGCATTTCTGAATCTCGCCGACCAACAAGCTTTTGAGAAAATGGCATTATCAAACTTAAAATGCACTAAGCGTATATTATGAGCTATAGACTAAGAAGGCAGACTAAAGAGGCACTTTTGGGAGGAGAATTTTATGTTTGTGAGTAGTAATTTAGGTACTATACAATGTATCACTTTTTCAAAATACGAAGAACAGATTAAAGAATGTATAGAGTACAATCATAATAATGAAATATGGTGTAGCTGTACGAATGATTCTAATGACTATCCCTGCCTTGCTATTCTTGTAAGAGGTGAATATGCTGTCGTGAACTACTTTTCAGAAAATAATAATGAAATGTTTTCATCTGTAGGAGACTTATCAAAAAATGATGAAGTTGAGTTTGAAGACGGCCAATATGAGGTAGCCGCTAATCAGGTAATACCAACAATGGCGGCATTGGAATGCGCACTGCAATTTTTTCACACTCAAGAAAGACCGTCCTGTATTGAATGGGAAGAACTATAATTTTGTAGAGATATGAGCAGCTATGGGAAATGAAAGGATAAAATATGGAACAGTGGCAGGCACATTATTGTGATGGCAAACACAATTTAGATTGTATAATTGAAAATCATTACGGTGACAATGACACCGAGCAGCCTCTTAAAATGTGTATTGATGGCGTTACTTTTTATGGGATGGATTTTGACGATTGGGAGTTGTCTGAGAATGAAAGTGCCGCCAATATAGACAGAGCGTTACATAAATTCTTGCTTTTTAAATATGGAAGCAAGGAGGCGGGATATAGATTTATGCTCCAATCTTATACTTTGAGCATAAAAATACCGACATATAGTTATTCTTTGAAAAATCAGTGCAGAATCTCTGCAGAATTGGAGGTTGTTTTTTCAATCGGAAGTAATGTAGAACTAACAGGTTCTTATTATCTTTTGGATGGAGAAAAGGTCCGCCCCGGTAAAACTGCTTGTAAATCATTTCGCTTATTAATAGGGAACGAAATATTTGAAGCGGAAAACCCATCTACTTTCTTTGAAACATCTTTTCTTTCTGTATGTAAACAAGTAAACGGGAAATATTACCTATGTAATTGTTTTGGATGCCTATATGCTGATTATTCTCCTTACGGACAAAGCAATATGGGAACTATGCTATGCTTTTTTGATGTTGCAGAAAAGTATCTTCAAGTGAATGGAAAGTATGGAGAGAATTTAAATGAGAATGAATGTACCATTTGGGATGTAATAAATCAGGGTAGGATTTGTCAGGAGGTCGGACTTTGCGATAAATTTGTTCCACGTGTCGATTGCTTAGGAGGATACCGCGGCTTGATATACACATAAGCATACGCTTCTTTAAGTGAATTAAAACAAAGCTATAGGAAATTTATATACTGTGTAGGGATGAATGGAGGAGATAATAGTGGAAATGAATGACCTTATACAAAAATACTTTGGTATGTTTAAATTTATTGATAAGCCTACTCAAATCAGCATTTCATCAATAGTAGGGATAACACTTCCTCAAGATTATATTGAGTTTATGCAAAAATATAATGGTGGGGAAGGTAGTGTCGGTAAAGAATCATGGTTGATATTATTTCCACTGGAAGAATTAGATGAAATAAACGAGGACTATTGTACAGATGAGTTTCTTCCCGATCATTGTATTATAGGTTCCTCCGGTGGTGGTGAATTATTTGGTGTGGATACAAATGGAGATTACTTTGCTGTTCCGGCAGTTTCAATGTCTAAGGAAGATAAGATTGATTTAGGGAACACATTTGTTAAGTTTATTCAGAATTTAGATACATATCTGAACTAATAGTTCAGAAGTAAGAATTAAGCATTCGTTTTGCAGGCGAATTAAACAAAGTTGCAGGAAAGTTAACATAATTTCGGCAAGTAAGGACAAAGAATAATGAATAATATAAGCAAAGATATAAGCATTTATATAGATGGTTTGGGAATTGTATTTTATTCTCCGGATATGGTGACAGATATTGCAGTCGGCAATAACTTTTTAATGCAGGAGTTTAATCGCCCTGCTGATATTGGAGCGCACATCCGAAAAGGTGATATAACTGCTTTCTGCACTGGGACTCCCGGACAATTTAAATTGCACTTTAGAAGTGGATATCCCGATGAAATCATAAACGAGGAGTATCCTGTAGATATACGTCTTGGACTTCAAGTGAAAGGCGGAAAAATACATGTTATTGATTTGTATTGGCTTATGGAATTTACACCAGAATGTCCCCAGGAACAAGTAGTAGAAGTCAAAGATGGTTTCTATCATATCACGGCACTCACCAGAAAGCCTGATTCAGGAAGATGGGGAGATAATCAGACAATTTATATTTACCTCAATGAACTCCCTGAAATGCCAGACTTAACATGGAATGGGGCACCATCGTTGTTTATCGAATAGGATAGGCTTGAGTTGATAGGATGGATATTGACTGTTTAAAGGATCGAGTAGATGGAACAGAAGCTCAATATATTATAAGATAAAGACGAAAGTAGAATTGGAAATGTAATAATAAAATAAGAATTCATTCATTGACTTTACTGTGTCGATTAACTATAATATTACTATATTTTGGTAATATAATTTGTGCCTATTGTTTATACTTCTGGTACCTGATTCTGGAGGGAACTATAATATGTTTATTAATTGCAAAAACAGAAAGAAACCAAAAAGTATCTCATTAGTTTTAAGTCTATTCCTGCTATCTCTGCTTTCTGGATGTAAGTTAAAAGAAACTGCTAACGAGTCCAATGACCAAATTGTTTTGGCACCGGAACCCACCAATACTGTGGAAGTTTCCGACAGAACAGAGGAAGCTGATTCAAATAAAGATGAAGTAACCATTGCACAGTCTGATGTTCCTGAAACTACGGAAGATCCTAAGATTGAAGATTTTTCTGAAATGGACAAATATTTTAAAGATTATACTTTTGATGTTTCATATGATGAAAAATTGGAATTTTATGAGCGAACTTTTGGTATTCAAGGTGCATATGACTTGAATGGGGATGGGGAAGCGGACAGTATAAATGCTGTACTAAAAGCGAACTATGAGGATGGCTCTTATTTAGAGATAAATGGTATAAAAGTGACATTAGATCCATTCAACTCATCCGGTGAAATGCAGATTATCGATTTAGACAGCAGGGACAGCTATGTGGAAGTTGCTATTTTTGATGAAGGACCAAGCGGGGATCCTAATTTTATATTCTTTCGATATGATGGGAAAGAGCTTTATTCTTTAGGTTCAATCGATAGATATGCTTTGATGGATGGACAGGGAAAGTTCATATCATGGTTCCATTTAGCAAATAATTTCAAACCACAATTCTTTTCTGCATGGGGAGAATTTAAGAACAATAAATATGTTATAACAAATCAAGATGTAGAACAAAACATTGGAAAAACCTATGAACTTAATGGTACCGGCTATTTTGTACCCTTGGATAAAAATCCAGAGAACTTTTTTGATTATGCGATATGGGATTTTGAAGCTATGAGGGAATTTAAAGCAACAAAGATAAAGCTCCTTGATATCCATATTGAACCGGATAATCGGACTCTAAACTGGTTCTATGTTGAACTGCCGGATGGTGAGAGAGGGTTGCTGTATTTTTGGATAGGAGATTGAATTTAGGCAAAATATTTTAGGTATTTATGAAAGGAACTTGAATTAGATGTGAAAATTGATTCTTTCTATAGCATAAAGTATAAGAGAACTCTTATTCTTTAAAGGGTAGTCAGTAAAGATTCATAAAATTGCACAGATGAGAAACCACAGGCATCAGGATAAAAAAGTCCTGGTGCCTTTGCTTTAATAAAACATAATGACTCAGGTAATAATAAAAAAGTTAGTTTCAACTGTTTTTCATCATTCAATACTTTATACAATAGTTTAAAGTATTGAAAAGTTGAATGATACTCATTGTTTTCGTAGACCCTATTATGTAAAAACTGTATACATATATTTGCTAATTTAATGGGAGATTCTTTTGTCCCATTCTCTATCCATGTGTAAAGCATTTGGGTAATTCTTTGAATAGTTCTAGTTTTTCAAATAGTAATGAAACAAAGGAATTCTAATACCATCTTAAGTTCTGCTTTAATCATCATTCTTCCTTATTAGAATTCTAAAGATGATGTTTGATAAAACCATTGAAATTAGAGCAACAAAAAACATGCTTGTAAACATTTCAGTTTTAAATATAAAACTAAGTATAAAGCTACCGCCAAAATATATCGCAAGCATAATAATAAGGTTTTTGAGTTCTCTTTTTATTCTTGTTTTCATATTAATCTCCATTTCATTACCTTCGCTGGTGGCACAAAGGGAAATAATTTGTTTTATCTTGGATAGAATATGGCGTATTACGAAATTTTACAATGGTAATACATATAAATAAAAGTAAAACGAAGGCAACTAGAGGTTGCAGAGCGTATTATCTCTTATAATCTAGAATAATAACCACTGTAATCGGGGCGTTGAGTTTTATGTCTATAACTAAAAAATAATGTACTTTATAATTGAATAGAGGAAATCCTTGCTGGATAAGGAATTGAACGATAAAGTACATTTTTAGAGAAATGTACTTTATTTTATTTTGAACTTTATTTTTAGGAATAATATAGTTCATTTATTAAGACGGAGTAGAGTAGCTGCAGAACAAAAATAAAGTTCAAAATTTGACGAGCATATAGAAGCTCAGAAAGAAAAATAAGTAAATTTTATATAAGTAAAAAGGAGTGAAATTCTGACTGAATACCATGAAGAGTATGTGAGGATTCTCTTGGAAAAGGCAACGATTTATGATAACCACATCATTGTTGAATTCAAGTCAGGTATTGAGATACCAATAGAAGAATAAGTAGAAATGCAAAATCACACGTAGCTATTATTGAGTTGCGGGTTTAGTTTGTTGTGGTACTATTGTAAATTGAAACCAAATAGTTTACAATATTTTTAATAATGTTATATCAAATACGATGAACGTTAGGTCAAATAGGCTTCATTCTGCCTAATGGCAATTTCAACTAAGCGCTTTGGATATATGGTGTGTGATGGTACGCTGTGGGAGATAGAACTTTCATATACCAATGGGCATAAACCGATAAGATTTGATGGAATAACTCATACCCATATAACTTCAACAAGTTTCAGATGCTATTTGGAATTTGCAATAATTGGGAGAGTAAGGAAGATAGAAAGGAGGAGGTTAATTTGGGTATAATCAAAATGAAAGATCTTTCGTATGATGAGCTACGTGCTTTATATAGGAATTTTTTACATAGTCAGAATATTTCAAAATTAACAATTAACACTGCATATGTGGACACATTCTACCTTTGGAGGAAAGGTAGCAAAGACCTCTTTTGGAATACAGTGACAGCCACTGATTTTGAGAATGAGGCTAAAAGTGAATTAATGAGAGTTCTCTCTGAGAACTCGACCGGTAATGTCAAATCGCTTGTTAATAGTTACACGTCTCATCTAAGAAGGTTTCGTTTATTCTTAGCTTCTGATGAAACTACTGAGCTATTTGTGCACAGAGCGGAAAAGACTGTGCGCCGTAAATATACTCGTAAGAAAAAAATGGATGTTGATGTTCCTTATCCATCAATTGAACAGGTTGAGCTTTATCTTAAAAAATGGGACGGGCTTGAAAACTACCACCTTCAGGAGAAGGCACTTAATAAGTTATTCTTTGAGCTATGTCCAAAGAATACAGATGTTATTGATGTTCTTTTGAAGGCATCAACGCTTAACGATTTTTATAGTACAAACATTTTCTCAATTTATCCTGTGGCTAAGCACATATGTGCTTTAGATATTGATGCGAGATTAAAAGCTGGTGATGTTACTCTAGTTAGAGATATCCAGCATATTACTATCAATGATACAGAAAAGAAATTTTATTCTTTTGCTACAAAGTATTGTAGTCATCACAATCCACTTGATTATCCGATTTATGATAGCTATGTTGATGATGTGCTTCGATATTTTAGAAATCGTCATAGTTCCTCAGAATTCTCAGATGATGATTTGAAGGACTATGTTAAATTCAAAGGCATATTGATTGATTTTCGTTCCTTCTATGGCTTGGATAAATATAACCTTAAGCAAATCGATCAGTATATTTGGCTGCTTGGTAAGACTTACTTCCCGAAAAATTATGGAAAGAAAAAGAAGTAATGTGGAGGTGTTATTATATATAATGTAGATGCAAGTATCATGGAGATAATTTTATGTTATCATGATATTTTTGAGGGTGAAATGCCAGATTTAGAAAAGGAAATCAAAAAATTAAATATGCATAAGGCAATATCGATTATATGTGAGTTAATTAGAGCGAGAAATTACTCAATTAGCGTGAAAACTGAATCGATAGTGAAAATAGAGTTGGAAGTGCCATTTGAAATGGTATTGAAGAGAACATTATGTGACATTGATGCACCCTCTCCGGAAGAGTTGTTTTCTAATCCGCTTCTTACCAAGAAACAACATATAATATCTCTCCAGATGTTGCTGATTCTCCTGAAAAAGATAATGATATATGGAGAATATTCAACAATGAAGGAAAATAGTTATGTAATCAGTATTGATGATTATCGGAAGATAGTGCAGCTGGAACTTATAGTTGCTGAGAAAATCAATAATGAATTTCATGAAGATAATGTTGACATGAATCATTTCTTATATGGTACATATCATCTCAATTATGATAGGAATGTAGCAAATGAATTTTTGCGGACATTCTATATGTTTGAAAAGGTTAGCCAGGATATTAACAACTTTGATAAAGATATTCAGGGCGAGTATAGAGATTATTATAATACCTTTTTAAGAAAGTATGGGTATACCATCACCCAATACATTGCTGTGCTCTTTTGGGAATTATCAGATTATTATCCCTCGAAAAATGCACTATTATATAGAAGTATTTGGCGTAACGTTGATGAGATATACGGAAATACTGGAGTGGCGAGTATTGCTCATGATGTGATTTTTGAATTATCGAAATGCGTTGAAGAATACCAGGAATGGGCGAAGGAATCTGAGAATAGGCTGTGGGATTTCCAGGAGTTTTCTGCTTTTCCGTTCATTCAAGATGGAAATAGAAACTATATATCTATTAGTGATTATACACTCAAAAATACATTTTTTGAGAAACTGTATTGGAAAGTCAGAGACTGTTATCCAGAGAGTGATAGTAGGGCTATGGCTTTTTATGGACGGTTATATGAGAAGTATATACAAGTATTAACCTGTACAGCTGTAAGCAATGATAGTAACTTTCAGTATATTACGGAATTTACGTATGGAAGTAATAATTCAAAGTCTTCTGATGCCTATATACGAAGTGGGAATAATCTTTTAGCTGTAGAGGCAAAAGGATTTTCAATATTGATTGATAGTCTTGTTAAAAACACGAGAGTTGAAGATAATAATAAAAGGCTGTTCATTAATCCAATACTCCAAGTGGATGCATGCTTTTATGATATTGAAAGCAAGATGGATATTTTTACTGGAGTAGATACGGTATTTATTGTTTCCGTTACTATGGATAGCGTAAGTGCTGTTCCACATTACCTTGAAGATACTTTTAATAAAATTCTTAAGGAGAAAAAATCGACAAAGACCAAATATTTTTATAATCTTAATATTGAAGAGTATGAAATGTTAATGTTCTTAGTTGAAAAGCAAATAGATATTTTTCAATTTTTGAAAGAATATTTTGAAAATCAAAGAATCATGCCTTTCGCAACTTATTTGCATAAAAAAATGAAAGGGCAAAAGATATCAATGACAAAATTTATGAATTCAATATACCAAGAGGCCTGTAATAATATTAAAAATATTTATGAATTGGAGTAGATTATTTTTATACAATGGAAATAGATAAAGTTGTCGCAAATCTTACTGAACCAGATATATAGCGTTGTGCAGTTGTAACTTTCCATGAAGTTTATTACTAATAATCATGTTGATAGCAATATCTGGAGGTCAGAGCTATACAGTAAAACTAATATAGATTATATTTAAATATTTTAGGGGGGATACAAATGAAGATAGAATTAGATATACTAAGAAATGCGTATGATTACTTTGAAGAATCAATTAAGTATTATGAAATTGCAGATGAAGATGGAACCCATGAAGAAGCATTTTCTGATTATAACAGTAAAATCAAATGGAAAATGGCATATATAACATTAATACAGTCATTTGAATTACTTATAAAAGCAGAACTAAAGAAAATACTAGATATTCTTATTTATGAAAATATGGATATTCCTATTACAAGCAAAAGTAAAACTATTTCTGGAACAAAAGGGATAGAAAGATTGTACAATTGCAACCCTAAAATAATAAGTTTAGAAGAAAAAGGTTTTATAAAAGAATGCATAGAGATTAGAAATTCATTTGTACATTGCGATGTTGATTTAGATACTGCAGAAATAAAGCCTAAATATTGTAAAATGTATTCATTATTTGCAAAAATGCATAATGAACTTAATGAGGAAAGCAATGAAGTATATATAAGAATTGTAAATGAACATCGAAAAACACATGGAAATGTAATGGAATTTTCAAAGGGATATGTTGTTTTTAGAAATGTAGAGATGCTAGAAGAGTTTAAGAATGACTTTCTAAAGGAAATTGCCAATAATAAAAGGACGGGAATCTTAATTGACAAAGCTGGTGTGAAATATAATCGATACCCATATGGAAATACAGAATGGAATGTAATCCCACCATTGCATGAGTTTTGTCCAGACTGTGCTGCAGCATTAGGAGAGTTTCATTATGAAGATTGTGATATCGAAATATGTCCCAAATGCCATAATCAATTGCTGTCGTGTGATTGTGAACTTGAGGTGTATGTAGAATAAGTTAGACTTTGAAAAACTAAAAACACCTGGTTATATATATTTTGAATCGAAAGATTGTAACAAATCGTGGAAAAGCTGTGGATGGGATAAAATACTGCTTAAATGGATGAAGCAAATAAAAACGGAAATGGAAATTGAATATAGGTCTGAAATGGAATCTTATTAAATAGCTAGTTGACATATCCACTGAAGAAAGTAGATGAAAATATAATGGAATTAAAAGATATAATGCTCGAGTTATGTAATTATAAAAAATCCATTGAAAATAAAATTACAATAATTGAAAAAAACTCAAAAAAGGTTAAATTTTATGATTTTCTTTATCAACTGCCGGGAAACATTGAATTAGGAGAAATACTTAAAACATTCCAAAATGAGTTTTGTAAAATTGAAGTCATGGAGGAAAGTACTCCAAAGCAGGTGTGTGACAGTGCTAAAAATAGTATTTTTACTTCAATAGAAGATAACTTTATAAAAGCAAATATAGTAGTAGATCGTGAAAATATATTTAGTTGTTATATTAGATATTGTGGAATTAAAGGAATATATACCATATCTTGCAGAACAGAGTTTATTAAAAACCTTAAATTATATATAGATAAATTAAACGAGCTTATAGAAAATGATCTCAAGGAAATCCAGAATATAAAGCAAATATGTCGTTCTTTGATAGATGAATACTGTAAAAGAGCTGAGCCAAAGAAAACTAGTAAGTTTTTGGGGTATAAAAAAGGGTTGCTAGCCGATCTTGAATATAATTATGATTATAAAAAAATAAACGATTCTAATCACAATTATACCATGCATCTGGGGGATCAAGAGTACTATAAAGGTATGTACTTGAAGGGGCGGCGCAAACCTGCTTTTGATTCAGATATATTTCATAAATATGGTTTGGATATTGATGGTATAGATGGATATTACTTCGATGTTCTACATGAGGTATTCCTATATTATGAAGACCAAGAACAACCTGATGAGAAGGGATACTTAGTAGCATTAGAAAAATTTCAGTTATATTTAGCAATATTGTCGGCACTGCTGAATTATATAAGTGAAAATCAGATATACAACTTTTCTTATGTTGGCATTTATGTTGAAAATATGCATGAATCCAAAGAAGTGGAAGCAGTTATAGAATACATACTGGTATCCATTTTCCGCTACAATCTTTATTATGGGAATGATTGGCGTTATAAATTTTATCCTCCTTTAAGTCAATATATGATTCTCAGTGAATCTATTTGCAGTACGGATAGTAACGAATTAAAAGAATTGAAATTCTTTGCTGATTACCTATATCAGCTTATAATTGAAAGGAAAGAATCACATCACCAATATATAGTTACAGTTACAGGATATAAAGATATTCCGGTAGGATACAAGTCTTATGTATACAATGAACGTGAACGGAAGTTCGGAACATTATCGACTAGAAGAAAGGAACAACTAAAATTATTAATAGATGAAATTTATAGTATATACGTTGAATATGACCAGGATTATGGAAGACGGTATTGGATGTATTCATATCTTTCGAAAACACCTTATAGAATTACTAATATGTTTGAAAGAGATAACTTTATTACTTGTGTGGAAGAACCATTTGTTGAATATGACTTCCCTAAAGATGTTTGGGAGGAACATTATAGAGAACATTATGAGGAGTATTTAACCCAGTATATGGATTACTTTGATTTAGTACTTGATTATTCAGAATATTATTATTTATTAGATAGGAAATTCGGACAAGGTATAACACATCACTGCGATTGGAAGGACGATGGTACATTACAGAGCAAAGAGGAGTTGGAGAAACAGTATCTCGAGAAAGATTATAAATTATACAGTGGTAAGCATTCTCGCAATGTAAAAGTTAGTAAAGAATCTGCAATTACCAGTATTATTAAAGATAATTATATTGAAACAACTAAGAATGATAACAGAGACAGGCTTATGATAAATAAAATTATATCAAAATTTGAAATTTTCAAGGATGATGATAGTGTGAAAGTAAAAATACCAGAAAAAAATAACCCTAATAAACTAAGTTTTGAAGAATTTAGTACTATTCAAATGTTTAACTTAGCAAATGCATTTATTGCTGCGGCTAATCGTTGTAATGAACCTCAAATAGAGCAAATAGGTTGGATGCACCCATTACTTGTTCCTATCGTAACAAATGTATCATTTTCTTGTGAACTTTTCTTTAAAACGATACTAAGAAATCATAACATTCCTGCGCACCATCATGACCTTTATAAACTTTTTAAATTATTACCAAAGGAAGTTCAAAATGAGATTATTGACAAAGATGATTATGAAAGTTTTACAGTAAATTTAAAACAAAATTCTAGTCTTTTTGAGCAATGGAGATATTTATATGAGAGTTCACTACAATCGCTAAATGTAAGATTTTTATTTGATCTTGCCAAAAGATTGTCAGCTTATATCACTCAGCAGATTTGAACTATTTTTTTCATATAGTGTAACTTGTTATTCCAATGATAATAGATACTCAAATTGAGCCAGCAATTAGCTGGCTTTTTATTTATGGAGAGAAGGAAATGCAAATTGATTGTAATTGGCAATAGAGAAAACGAGGTTTTTAATAATAAGTAATGAACGTACAAATTGCATTGAAAGACTAAAAGTTGAGTCTCAAGAAGTGTATACATAAAGTGGTGTATCAATTTTTAAAATATAATGTGCAAAGCGTCCTTTGAACAGCTATTCTAATAAGTCAAGTGAATATGTATGGTGGAAATGCGATAAAGTACAGACACACCGTAAATAGTATAAATACAGGACATTTTGTTTCTAAAAAATGGACTTTATTTTTGTATGAACTTTTTAAAGGGAAATAATAAAGTTCATAAATTAAGATATTATTATAATTCAAAAGTCCATATTAATAAAAGGATTAGCCTCAAAATATTTAGAAAATATTAGAGACTTTTTTACATAAATTTGTTGTATTTTAATTGATAATAAAACTTACATATGGTAACATAATCCATATTAGAATAATAAAATGTTAAATTGTTAAGAGGTGAATATGGACTTTCATGTGGATGAATGGAGAAATCCTGTAAAAGAATATCTAAATCTAAATATAGATGATAGTTATACTATGTATTATGATGAGAGTAATAATTGTCGAAAATTTTGCATTAAGGAGCAGTCTTTTAATGTACCTGCTGAAGAAGATTTCGTTTTAGCAGGTGTGGGTTATGATAGTAATCGAAAGCCAAATTTTGTTTTTGAACAGTTATGTTCAGATTTGAAACTCCAGAAAAATGTTAAAGAAATAAAGTTTACAAAGCAATTTCCTAAAGGCAATTTTTTAGATTGCATGTTAAGTAGAAAAACTGAAAGGTTTTTAGAATGGTTGGATAATAGTGGGTTGTTTGTTCACTGCTCCCATGTTAACAATCTATTTTATTCAACTGTGGATATTATCGATTCAATAGCTAGCATGGATGATATTATTTCATTTGGTTACGATATAAACTCATTAAAAAATGTTGTATATAAACTGTTTCTTACAAATAAGGATAGTTTTTTGAAATAATGAAGAAATATAAATATCCCAATATCCAAACTAATGATGTAAGGAGCTTTTGCCATGAATTAATTCTTTTGTTTGGAAATCATTATAATTTAAACAATGAAGAAAAATTTATAAAAGGTATGCTTAAAAAAGCTAAAGAAGAAGGTAATTTGATCTTTTTACAAGACAATAAGGACAATATTTTGCAAGAAAATTATGTGAATCTTTATATGCATCCTATTATTCTATTTAAAAATTCAGAACATATTTTTGATGAGGAGACTGAAATCTATAAAATTCTCAATACCTATGATTTAAAGGATGGAAGTATTAAATTAAACAATTATAAATTTGTAAAATCGGAAAGTAAGCCTTTAGTTCAAGTGTCAGACGTGATCTCAGGACTATTTGGAAAGTTATTCATTTATATAAACACATATGAGCATATGCACTTTTTGTATGTTAAGTCTATACTTTCGGAATTACAAAGAAAAAATATAAAGTTATTTTATAAGATTATTACTGATTCCCAAAATAAGAATCCTGCATTTATGCATTCGATTGCGAGCTATACTGAATTGAGAAAAATCAATGATTTCTTTGAAATACTGGGGTAGCTTTAAGGAGAGAGGAGAAAGAAATTATGAAATATATTTTGATTGATACAAATATATTTTTAGATTTACTTATCGATAGAAAAAATCAGGTATCAAGTAAATCGGTTGAAACATTTGAGAAATTACTTGATTATGACGATATTAAACTCATTGTACCATCCATCGTCAGATTTGAAACATATAAGCATATAGACGAGGAATTTGATAAAGTCAGGGTAAATCTACAAAAAGCCATAAAAAATATAGAGCAGTTATATGGGATAAATGCCTATAAAGTTAATGGTCTTGATATTAAAGACTATAAGAAGAAGTCAAAAAAAGAATTACAAGATGCAGCGGATATGTTTGATGCAAATAAAGATACGTACATTAAAGATTTGAAGAGATTAATAGAAAAAGTATTTAAGCACAAAAACACAATTATTGTTGATGAAGATGTTAATTTATTAAATGCATGTTTTAGGAGACGCCTATATAAAAAGGCACCTTTCCATATAGAAGGTAAAGATTCATTAGCTGATGGAATGATAACTGAAACATTAATCAATATCAATAATTATATTACGTTAGATAAAGACAGTGAGATATATTTTGTTACCGGTAACTATACTGATTTTTCGGATAAAGGGAATAGAGATATTTTACATGTACATATTATTCAAGATTTAAAAAGCAATGAATTAGATAAAAAAGTATCCTATGTTAGGACTTTTCATCAACTCATTGGGGTATCATTAAAAAATGAAGTTATTAATGCAAATTTAAAAGAAGAATTTCAACGTGAACTGGAAGAGGAGCAGTTACGTGAGTTACAAGAAATGGATTATATTGACAGCGTACGGGAGAGCCTTGGATTAAGTTCGTTAAGTAGTTTTGAATCAAATTTTGAAGATAATTTTATAAACTGCGATTTTTATGAAAAGGTTTGTGCAGTATTCGAGAGAATCAATAGTGCATATTCAGAATTTGAAGATTTTACGTTATTTTATGATGATGAGTTACTTAGTTACTTTGGTACGTTGGAGTTATCTAACATAGAAAGTGCTATACAAAATATGAATGAATTTTTCACCAACAATGGTGAACCTACTGTAGTTTCTTCATTTGAGGGTGTATGTGATATTAAAGACTGGACTCTTGCTAAAATTAAAGATTTAAATTATAGTAAATACGATATCAGATTACCTGATAAATTTGAGTTTGGAGATAAAATTGCAATAATTGATGCCAACAAACAAAAGTCGTATTTTATTTTAGACGATTTGCAGCTATATCCTGATGATGGAGGGCAAGATGATATTTATATCCGAATAAAAGGTGAGAATGGTAATATTGCGGCAAGAGGTTATATTCAAGTGAACTATGGTTATGTGGAAGAAGATGACGATGGTGGAATTGGAGATGGATATTCTGAAGGTGTCGAATATAATACATTAGAAATAGAAGAGTTAATTGAGCAAATTGCTTCAGAATTAGAATGTAAAGTAAGCAAGAACGAAACTATGGTTAATGAATTAAGGAGCCGATTTAATCTATAGTTTTTTATTTGTATAGACCTTGCATGGGCAGGGTCTTATTTTGTAAGTCTATTATAATAAGGTGCCTTGTTAATGTATAGTAATTCATGAGAAAATCTCTATATAACACTTTTTACACTTTTCGCAGTGCGAAAAGTGGGAATTATGGAGATTCCTATGGGTGATGCTAAAAAACTGACAAACAAATACCGCCTGGAAAAATGGGTATCCGTTATCCAGGAACAGATCAACAGAGGTAAACGTGTGGACGTGTGGTGCGAGGAAAACAACATCAGAAGAGACAGTTATTACTTCTAGCTCCTCGTTACCCGCCATATTTCACGACTTCTCGGATTAGATGAAGTCAAGCTTAGAAATATGATGAATTCAGGCATAACTGAATCAAATATTAATGTATTTGGACGCTTTGACGATTTGAAAGATTCTGTAGATAAAAATAAGGCAATGGAGTATTTTGAAAAATTGGAGGGTGCAAAGATTCCACCTTTCAAAGTAAATATAAAAGTACATAACCTTCTCCAAAAGTTAATTACAAGTGGAGGTTTCAAAGACGAGCTAACAAATGAAAATAAACTGCGGAAATATAAAGAGTAATTATAAAGAGGCAGGGACTCTTTCTCTTTTTTGTTATGCCTGTAGCGTGAGTTTTCACAGCTTGTTGATGTACGAATTGGACGTGATTATAAAAACCTTTCAGAGGGCGATATTCCTGTTTATAAAACTGTTGGATATATGCTAAGTAGTAAGCGATTCAAATTAGGGCGAATACAAAAGGTATTCTGGGATGGTAAAATTAGCTCGCTACCGTAATTCCTTTTGTATTCTCCATTCAACCTTCATTCCTGATGTAAATCCTTTGACTATGGAAGGTAAGCATCTATCAATTCTCAGGTTAATATACTATCAATAAGTTTTAATATGTGCCTTACATTATATGCGATGGCTACAATCAGGTAATCTTCATAATTATCCATTGCATCGGTATATATAGCACCTATGCGGAGCAGGTGAGTAAATTCATTTCGGTACTGTGCAAGGAACTTAAAGGCATTATCTTCAAGATTGATTATACGTACCGCTAATTCAACAGGAGGGGCCTTCACGAGTATGTCTTTATTAATGGTCTCGAAGTATATATCATTCCCTGGTTCTTTATTCATATACTTTCTATACATAATCCTGGACAGTTTATCATAGCATGCCATGGTGAGCGTTGCTGACGTGTAAATCAAATACTGCCGATCCATCAAATCTGGTATAATAGCATCGAAATCTCTCCACATCATTTGATAACTCTTATCATCAAAATGAATGGCATAGCTGCAGCCCTTTATGATCTCTGCCAATCTGCAAACCACATCTATGAGAAGATCTCCATTCTCCTTGGCGGACAACTGATAAGGTCCATAATAGAGATACTTGTCCAGTTTTGCACTTTCTTTTGTAAGGATATCATGAATATATTCATCTTCAGAGATTTTAAGATCAGGGATTGATCCGGTTCCAGTAAGCAGACTTATGGCATTAGTATCAAGTGAAATGGTATAAAGTCCTGGCATTTTATTGATCATTCCATTTACTAGGTCAAGAAGCTGACCAGTAATCTTTATTATGCCTTCGAAATTCCCTTGCAGCATTTCAACATCAAACTCATATCGTTGCTTTTTTATGGCGGCATCATATTAAGATTTCTCAAGTGTTTGGATAAATCATGGGAGGATGAGGAACGCCAGTCTAGCAATGAATTTCTAGCATTGTTACCAATAACAGTTTCAAGTATCGATCTTAAGCCGGAGTTGTTAAAATCCGGATCTTTTTTAATTGCCTTATAAATAGTATAGTGTGTGTTTTTTCTACCGTCTTCTCGAAATGGAAAATGATACATTAAGCCGAACCACAACATGATACGTTCCATGCATTCATAAAAATGCTGAGACAGGCAGTAATAATAATGACTTATTGAAAAGAGCCTAGTATCATTTTTATAATGAAAGGACAGCTGATAGGAAAGATCCATAAGTAGCATGTCTTTTGTCATTCGGTTAATGCATACCATGATATCTTCAATTATATTAAAGAGGTAATCATAATGGGTAAGTTCACGGACGATTTCGTCTCTTTCCGGGTACCGCCTATAATATTCTATCGAGATATCATGAATAAGATTATCGGTGTTCATGTGTCGGTGGCATATGTTGTTAAGCTTTATAAGCTGTCCTTTACTATATAAGGATTTATGATCTTTTTTCCATCTGACAACCGGATAAATTGAAAAATCAAATCCAAAAAGCCGTTCTAGATCTGAGGTAGTGAAAAAGCCGCTATACAGTCTGTTCTTAATGGCAGCATTTGCTTGCCCAGGTGTGACTGTGCATCCATTGGCACATCTTATCTGGTCACTTTTCATTATAAGCATCTTGTGTTCTTTGCACTTAGGACATAGAAATCTTCTTCGCCGCAATAGTCCAACATGTTCATTTTTTGCTTCTCCCATAGATTTCCTCCTTAAAAATAATTTCTATTATATTTTATACTATGCCATATTATAATAATATACAAGTTATTTGGAGGATAATTCTGTATATTTTAATAGTTATGTCGATTTTAATACTAAGTTTATAAAACAAGCATATGTTTAATCTTTGAAAAGTAATAATCAATTAAAGGGGATCGTTATGGATAATACCGTAGTAAAGATTTTTGAGAGAAAGGCTTTTAGTCATTTGCAATGATAAATAGTATAATAGAATAATTTCAAAAGTTCAAAAAGAATAATAATTTATTCATAACCTTAAAAAAAGCAATGGTAATATATAGTAATAATTACTCAAGTGTTATATAATCTAGATAATATTAGGAGGTGTGAAAAACAAATGAAAAAGCGAGATTCAAAGTATTTATTACGGAAGATTAGAAAGTATATATTATGGGGAGACGTATATAGATATGGTATCGCAATTATATTGCTGCTTGTACCTGTATTATTGGCAGCATCAAGTATGTTAAAATAAGAAGACTGGGTGATAAGTGTGGGAAATTATATCGGATTTTTAGACGTATAAATATTAAAAGTCTGGCTCATTATTTTGTAAATTACTGTACTTCCCATTATGTCTATGAAGGTTATAAAGAATAAACAAATCAGAATTTGTAGGGAACAGAAACTTTGAAACTTAGGGAGATAATAATGAAAGAGCGTAAGGCTACATATGAAGAAGTTAAGCAATTGAAAAAAGATAAAATATTGGAACTGCCTTGGGATTGCTTAGAAGAAGACGATTATATATATATTTGAAAAGAATAGTTGTGTATGTGCAGTGATTAGATTATCAATGGATCCTTATGATAATGATGTGATATGGATTGATGAGTTTGAAATAGTAAGAAATTATCGGAAGCAAGGAATTGGTAAGTTGATAATATGTAAATTTTTAAAGGAATGTAATGACGTGGTAAAATTAATGGCAAAGAACAAGCCAGTAGCAGAATTTTGGTATAAGTGTGGATTTCAGTATGATAATCCATCATGGTCGGAAATACCGATGATTTATTCCAAGCAGAGCTGTTTCCTTTAGATTTAAGAAGTTAATATTTCAGGGTTTGGTGAGTAGTAAGAAACAGAAGATTTTAGTTTGTAAGGGAGAAATATGATGCGAGAAATTAAAAAATTGGCAACTAAATTTCGAATTGCTATTGAGAGTGCGAAGAATGAAAGAAGATTTATTACCAATCAATGTTTTCGAAATTTTCCAAATGGCTGTTGTGGTATTACGGCAGAGCTATTGGCAAGATTTTTGATGGACAATGGCATTAAGGGCAAATTAACTTACATAGGAGGAACGTATCGTGAGTATTCGCTAGAGCTACCATCACATGCATGGTTGAAAATAGAAAATAATATTGTGGTAGATATCACTGGTGATCAATTTAAATATTATCCAGTACCTTTTAATTTTAATGAGGCTGTATATGTGGGATTGTATAATGATTTCTATAATCTATTTGAAATAGATGAAGAAGAAATTTGTAATAACTACTATCTACTAGACGATGTGTATGTCCGTAATCATTTAAGTAGAAGAAAATTGTATGAAATTATACTTGAATATATTTAATAAATTCCAATTAGTATGTCGGGATTAAAACAAAAGTTTTATCTAGAAACTAGAAAACTTGTAATTAATTTTTAAAAGAAATGATTAGAAGCACTGAATATAGTACTTATTATACAAGGATGTATGGTAGTTAAAATTACACGCGCTATGTTCTGTTTGTACCATTTACTGAAAAATATACAAGCAATTGGAGTAACACAAGGAGGCACAATAATTATGAATGAATTTTTAAATAGTAGCGATAAACCATCGGACTGGCCGGCCAATAATAGAGAATTTGTTCTTGAAAAAATATATCGTGCAACTGAAATGTTTAAGGTGAATCCGGGGTATAGGACCAAAGAGATATTGCTGTCATTGGTAAGTGAGCATGATTTAAATCAGCGTTCCTATGAAGGTATATATAGAGTAACGGAATTTGAAGTTGAGCTTATTAATATCCTATATTTAACAGGCGCTGCATATCAGATTAATTCATTAAGGGTGTATTTGTATGAAATTGTGGGAGATACAACACGTATGCAAAAGATGGTATCATGGTTTGCACCAGCGTTAGGTGGCAATAATCTTATTAGTGATACATTAGCAGTGAAATCATATGACAACTTATTGATTCTACCGCTAAAGCTCTATCATTATGCGTATCAAAAGTACAATGTTGAAAAGGATAAATCTTTCTCAGACCAGATTGTCGAACTTATAAATAATATGTTAGAGACGGATTCCTCTGATTTAATGGTATCGTCACTTACACAAGCATATATTTCTATGTTGAATGACCTCAGTTATATGCATGGGACAAAGAGAGATAATATCTGGAAATTTTCACGCAAAGAACTTACAAAACTTTTTGTCCTCGAAGCAAAGTTGATAAAAATGAATCATCAATCACCAATAGTACGGCCATTAAAGGGTGTGTTGATGACACAAATTAGCAATTATATACTCAAGTCACGGAATAATTATAATGAGGATTATATTTGCAAATACATTTCTCCGGAAACAGCGAAATTGAGCTGTAGAAATCATCAGATATGGATGCAGAAAACGAAATATCTTAATGACGAAAGAGAGCAAAAGGTAATACCAGAACTGTTTGATGATGATTCATGGATCAATTACAGTTGGATAAGGAATATTTATTTCACAGCAACAAGAACCTATTATGTTTCTTCGTTTAGCAAGTCAATTGAAAATGAGAGAATGAAGGAGGAATATGGATCTTGCATATATGGTTTTAAGGATGACCGACTAGTTGAGTTACTTGGCCCAATTGGTATTTTTCAGATGAAGAAAAGAGAAGATGCTGATCCAAAACTTCCAGATAAAAGTACAAGACCATATGTTTCCCAAGTACTCGCTTTTGATATTTTATATGATAAGGAACAAGCAAAAGAGGAACTGCAGTACTTGTTCAGTATTATCGATACATTTGATATGTCTAATGAGGATAAGAAGCAATTCTTGGAAGCAGTTCTTCAATACTGGATACTCTCAGTAAAAGACCCCAAATGGTCTTATGAGAAAGAAAGAAGATATGTTCTATTTTTGTATGATGACTATGACTATAGAGAGGTAGAGATAGATGAGAAGTTCCTTAAAATGAAAACATCTCTATTCTTGACTCCTGATTTTATCCTGGGAAAAAATCCAGTTAGATGGGAAATTCAGCATCAGGTAGATGCAAAGAGAAAATTTCTTTCTTTGAAGGATTATCTGTTTTGTATAGGTTGTTTGATGCGAGACTACGATACAGTGTTAGAGAAAACTGATACTTGTCCTATATGCGGGGTACATAAATTGGAAAATGTTCATATTAGAGATAATTCAAATTTAGATAATTAAAAAATAAGCAAATTCCAATTAGTCGAGTATAAAATAGATTGAT
Source organism: Anaerocolumna sp. (assembly GCF_032079385.1). Lineage (NCBI taxonomy): Bacteria > Bacillati > Bacillota > Clostridia > Lachnospirales > Lachnospiraceae > Anaerocolumna > Anaerocolumna sp. The sequence goes on along the minus strand of NZ_DAMAUC010000016.1, from coordinate 28,410 downwards.
GATGGAAAACAAGTAAAAGTTCATGAAGATAGACAAACAATTTGTTTCATATTCACATGTTTATGCACATAACTTACAACTCATCAAATACAATTTTGTTGATCAAATAAACTTCCCATTATGTTTAATAAATAACACGGGAAATACTTTGAATGGGGGATGTTCTATGGTTTTTCAAGAAGGCATTAATGACTATTTAAATTATGGGGATTTTACAAAGCGTTCATTGGAACGGTATAAGTACATTTTAGAAGTATATTATAACTTCTTGTTCAACAACGAAGGACTGAATGATTCAAGTGTATTTACATATTTAAGTGGGGTAACATATAAGGAAGTTCTTATATCACTTGACTTCTATATAAAGAATTACGGTGTAAAGGCAGAAGACACTTGCTTACTATACATTAGTGTAATAAAGGAATTTCTGAAATACCTTACTAAAACAGAGACTATTAAAAACAGCAGCATTATTTTTAGTTTTGGATTAGCAGATAGCGATAAGCAATCATTTAACTACCATGCCTCTAGACACATTGAGAAGTTGATTAAAGAGAGGATTATTAAAAAAAGTAATGAAGGAACACCTTTTAATGAGGAACAAATAGCTTTTGTTATTGATTATTGTAATGACAATTTGTTGCCGCTACAACATAATAAAAAAGAAAATAAAGAAAATATTCATAACAGATTTGTTAAATCACTTATTGTAAAATTAGTTATTTTCACAGGTGTATCTGTATCTGATAGAGTTTATCAACTCAAAATTAAGGACATAAACATGGAGTCTGGATATCTTTGTATTGAAGGGTATAGAGTTTATTTGCCTTTTAATTTGAGAAATCAATTTTCGATATATCTATCTGAAATTTATAATGGAAATATTAATGATTTAGACAGTTATCTTTTTTTAAATTATAAGCGTGAACGTTTAAGACAGGCGAATTTTGTAGGGGCTTTGATAAATAATGTACTTAGTCGTTTGGAAATCCGCCCATTAGGGTTGAAGCCATCGAGCACAATTTGCTTAGCAAAATATGCGATAATTCAACTTATCGACTTAGGAATTGATAGAGATACTATTATTTTATTTACTGGCTATGGTGATACTGTCATCAGTTCATGCAAAAATTACGCTGATGCTGGTAAAGAAGCTGAAAATATTAAACTTATGACAAACACATTAAAAACCTTACCTTTATTTGATGTTCTTTAAAAAGAAGAAGTTCTTGAAAGAAAAACACATATCAATGTTGAGTATGAGCATCAGTGAAGTCGAAATTATAAGTTTGTACATTATTGAAAAATGGAGGATGAAATGAAGAAAAATCCATATGAGTTTTATGGTAAACCTTCTGTAACAGCTTGTGTAGGTATTAATGGAGGAACAAAAATGATTATATTCGAAGTGGGTTTCATGAAGCTGTAAGATGGATACTGGAACGTATTAAAGAGACAAAATATGAGGATGTACTTGTTTATCCGTTGATTTTTTGTGCTCGGCATAGTATTGAGTTAGGGCTTTGATAATTTTGAGGAAACTTCTCACGATTCATGCAATTAAAGGCAAAATGAATGTTAAGAATAAGCTCTATGATTCAATATTAAAAAAAGCTCATACTCATAATATTCAATCGTTAAGCGAACAAATACTCGATTATATTTCAGTTGATGAAAGGCTAGGAAAACAATACCGATCTATAATAGAATACCTTGAAGATTATAATATTGACCTTGAGGGTGATGTTTTTAGATACACAACTAACGTCAGTGATACTCCACACATGGAAAGCAAGAATATAACTCATATAAGTCTGGATATCTTTACAGAAAATTATTACACTCTTTACGAAATGATCGATAATTTATATTATTTATTATCAAGCATTATTGAAGAATATAATCAAGGTATATTTACTAAAAAATTATCACGGGTTCAAATTGCTAAAATATCTTTACTGATTGGAGATATTAAGGACTGGAAAACAAGTAAAGATGAGATTAAGAATTAGTATAACATTGGATCTAAAGAACTTAGCGACGTTGTAAACATAATTAAATCTCATCGAGAATTTTTCATGAATATTGGAAAAGAAATAATATTTCATAATATTAGCAGTGAGGCCTTGGAGGCATATAAAGAATAACATATCAATGCAGTTAAGCTCCTAAATAATCAAAAAGTTAAAGACCCACTAGGATTAGAATATGAAGTGAGTGTTCAAAATGAGTTGAAAAAACTTGAGAACGTTTTCCTTTCTGCTGTTTCTTATGACGAGCTTATTTTCTTTATTACATGCATATAAATTATTAAGACTAATCTGTATTCTGAACAGTTAGATGATACATACGAGGAACTTTTTGAATCATATCATAACAGTTCAGAAAATGCATTATATAAACTTGGAGGTGGAAGACTACACCAAAATTTGATAGCAGGCTTAAAAAGGTGTGGTCAAATGACTTATTACAATAAAATTATTTAACTTTCACGGAAAGTTATCAAAGTAATATCTTGAGATGAATGAATTCTGATAAACTTATTATGTTTAGTTTAAATGTTGAATTTTATCAATTATAGATTGCAGTAAATTAAATAACAAGAAATGAGACTAAATAGCAACGATAGTGAAGAGAAAAAACTGTCAATGGCACTAAAATCTTGCATATCATTTGGTTATGAACTATTGGATTTAGAGTTTCGTAGTTGCATGATGCATACATAATATTAGAACAAGATATATATGATAAAATAAAACTTTCACCAACTAATGAAGAAACCCCATGATAGAATTCATGAATTGCTATATTAAATCTCTCTCTTTAGCGATAGAATTTGAATGGAAGCTGTGGTATAATTTAGGCTCCGTTTCTTATTTCGTGTAAACTCGTTTTACAGAATACTCCATTTTGAGCTTAATGATAATACACAAAATCCATGAAACGCTGTCAAGGCAAGGGGTTCAGCCTTGACTGTGGTTCATGGATTTTATAAAATAATTAAGGCTCAAAAGTTCCAAAACACTGAATTTGAAGCGGTCTCTAAATTTAAGAGAAATGTCTTAGAGCGTTTAGTTTGATGCTATGTTTAAAACCAATAAACCTTTTTTTATTAAATGAAATATAATTGGAAGCTGTCAATTTATGTTTACAGCTTCCTCATCATACACCTACACTTTAAAATTGATTATTCACTATAAATTCCAAATATTTTTCATTAACTAATGGAGTTGCAAAAATTATAAACACTGTATATTATTGATTTACAAATTTCGAAATTCATCAATTGTTATTTCAAATGCGTTTAATATTTGTAAAAGTACAAATCCCTTTATAATCGTTCCATTTGTTTCAAAACTTATAATATCTTGTATAGAGTATCCTGTTTTATAAGCTAATTCAGCTTGACTCATTATTTTATTAACTCTAATCATATGTATTTTTTCATTTATTGTCATTTCTTTATTTTTCCGTATTGCTTTTCAATTTTTTTAAGTAACCTGTCCTCCATGTCAAAAGAAGCAATGTATTTTCTATTATTAATATAACATTCAATAGAATATAGGAATATTGACGTTAGTTTCTTTCTTCTCAATGAAGCTGAATTACTAGAATATATCTTGTTGAATTCTCTATTTTGCAAATAGTAGTGATCTCTCATTTCTTTAACATAATCCCCATAATCGTCATCGACACTGACATTTCCAGTGTTAAAAATATACATATAATTTTCTAATTTTTCTTTTAAGTTTGTTTTATTTCGATTTTCATTTATTGCAAGAAACAATGCTGTTTTTAACGGGCATCCACCGCTTTTTGTTTTACTTGTTTTATATATATTATCAACGGATAGAAATATTTCGTAATAATAATCGCAAAATTGCTGACGATCTGTTTGTGTTATATTTTTAATTTTATTAATACTTGTTATTAGATTAAGAATACCCATCATTGTTTTAGTGTATCTGGATGTTTTATTATATATATTTAAATTGTCAATAAAGGTTCTATTACGAGCAGTATCAATATAAGGAGTTTGAACAGCATTATAAATTACTGAGAATTTTACAGATATCCCAGACTGGATTACTGCTTCTAAACGATGCTGTCCATCTACTAAAACTAATTGTCCTGACTCATTTTCAGCAAATGCAATTGCTTGATGTGAAAGGTACCATTCATCACGTTTCATCATACGGGCATACTTGGTAACAATATTTTTACTTAATGGTCTGTTACATGTATTATAGTTTAACATTTCTTGTGCCATTTTAGGGTTTATTTCTATTTCTTTTAATTCCATGATTAGATTCCTCATTCCTTTTATAATGTTCATTTGGATTGTATATATAATCCATATCTACACTGAAGTATTCTGCTAAACGTATTAAATTATATGTGTTTCCAATAATTCCGCTTTTTTCATATCGTTTTATACTACTAACAGATATTCCTGTGTCCTGAGCACATTTTTCTTGGCTTATTCCTCTTTCCAACCTAAGCTTTTTTAATCGATTTGCTGTATTCACAATTAATAACCTCCATATTTATTCTAAAGTAATTAATTACTTAATCAAAGTCTCATTTTTGAACTATTCCAAACAGACGCACGTGAATGAATACAATTATTTTTGTCATTAATAATATTATACCCCGTATACGGGGCATATTCATTATGTTTCCAATACTGTACTATATTATTGTATCTATTATCTTTTGAAATGGAGATGAATTAATGATAGTGTATGAACGGCTTTGGAAAACAATGGATCAAAAAAATATAACTACATACCAATTGATTAATAAATATCATTTCAGCAAGGGACAAATAGATCGACTAAAAAGAAATGCAAATATAGAGATGATTACTATAAATAATTTGTGTCGCGTTTTAAAATGTAGAATAGAAGATATAGCAGAATATGTAGAAGATGAAAGCGTATAACATAATTGTTTTATGCTTTTTTGCTTTTTGTCAAAGTTAAGGAGTTGGGTTCTTTGAAATCAACCTCTTAACCGGTTTTCAGACTTTTTAATGTTTTATGGATCTACATGTGTTTAGAGTGCACTTAATAAATCTGTCTAAATTATTATTCTATAACTAGCAATTACTCTATATCTAAAAAAACTGGAGTTACGTATATTGTAGCATCTGTTGAATTGCTACATTTCTTAGGAAATCATTATTTGTGGCAGAATTAAACAACAAAAAGCTTATGTATTGTTTTATTTTAGAAAACACTTGAAATTATGCTCAATATAATATAGAATAATTTTAATTTAATATAGAAAGTTGTTACTTTCATAAATGAAAGTTTTTTAGGGTGAAGTATCCGTATATTTTACCTGAGGAGGTGTTTTAGTTTATTTACATGGCTAAAGCACCTTTTTTTAATTAATAAATATAAATATTTTGTAATAACAAAAATGAAAAACAGAAATTAACTTGATATAAAACGAAAGAATTAGAAGATGGCAAAATATCGCTTAACAACCTATGCTTAATTTGCAAATATGGTGATCAAAAAAGCAAAGGTTCTCTTAACCATGATTTATAACCAATTGTACATAAAGGAGAAAATATGCAATCAAACATACGTTTTTCAGTTTATGAACATATCCTTGTGATTAAGGATAACCAACTTATTTCACGTAAATTTGTTGTTATAAAAGATACGGATAAGCATATCGTTGCTTGGACTGATTTCCACAAATATATCCGTTCAGGCAAAAAGATATATGCAAAAAAGATTACAGATGACGGTAATAAACGATTTTACTATGTTGTGAAACTTTTAAATTATGCTTTTTATGATAAATATCAGATTAAAAAGCTCACAAATATAACAATCGATATTGTAAAGGAATTTCTGAATGATTATGGTATGGGGACTCTGCCTGATGATGAACTGACTCGCTCTGAATCTACTGTAAATGTTTGCATTAGAACAATTGTTGATTTTCTGGAACTTTTATATGAAAACAATCGTAGCAAATGCAAATTTAAACTATCTGACCTGTATAAAACAGTGGAAGTACGTAATAAACACGGAAAGATGATGAATAAAAAAATACCTGTGTTTGATGTTTTATTTATAGACAATAATAATGAGATATTCCGGGATATGCCGGAAAGCGTATTTTCTATATTTCTAAATGTTATTATGAAGCGTCACAAAGATATCCTTATTCTTGTAGCTTTATCGGCTTTTGCGGGCTTGCGTCCTTCTGAGAGTTGTAATGTAAGAAGACATGATTCAAAGCTGGGTGCGGGCATCAGGTTTGTTATTACCGACGGAGAAGTAGAAGATATTATAATCGACTTGAAAAAAGAGCTTAACCTAAGAAGTGATTTAAAGAAGGTCGGTACCATTAAGAAGGAACGTACACAACATGTATATCCAGCGTTCTTAAATGCTTTTTATGAATGTTATCAGATTTACATGGATTACATAGAAGGAAAGAAATATGAGGCTGATTATGGAGCGCTGACAGTAAATAAACAAGGGAAGTCAATAACATATCACAGTTATTACGGTAAGTTTAAGGAAGTCATTGCCGATGCTATATCGGAATTATTAAACAGTAACGACCCAGAAGCTATAAATTATGCATATCTTCTACAAGAAAATAATCTTGGACCGCATATTTTTAGACACTGGTTCTCGGTGAAACTGACGTTGTTTGGAGAAGATGTATCTGGATTAATGCACTGGCGTGGTGACAAAAATCCTCAGTCCGCGTTAGTATACCTTCAAAATAAGGGTGATTTAATAAAACAATATTCAAAGGTTAATAACGAAATATTTGATTATAATATTTGGCGTTCAAAGAAACTTTTTGGAGATAAATAATGGTTGATTTTCGTGAATATGCAAATAGAATAAAAGAAATGTATCAGATTGAAAAAGAAACATTTTATGATGATTTAATGTGCTTTCTGGTTGATAATGAATGGTTTCATATTAAGCCATTATGGCAGAACGGACAGCTCTTAGTTGAACCTGATGATTTCCAGCCCTATCTACCAGCCATCCAACAGTATTTTACATCGGATGAAATGAGTATCGCTGATAAAAGCTCTGAATTAATGACTTTACTAAGAGAAAAACAACCAGATACTGCCGATAAATTAAAG
>NZ_DAMAUC010000016.1:14100-21245 GCF_032079385.1 Anaerocolumna sp. | reverse complement strand
CGGAAGATATCAAGTATTACCTAAACGGGTTCTTACTTAAATTTTTGAAGAAAGACCTATGTCTTTTGCGAGATGAAGAGATAAAGGACTTCTTGGCAGTTGCATTTGAAGAAATGTCAAAACAGTATGGAGATATTTTAACCTTCTTCTTAACATGGTTAAAAGAACATTACAAAACCAAATATATGCATGATTACTTCATGTCAAAGAGAAAAGATAATGCAGATTCGAATGAGGCATACGATACAGAGGAATATCTTGAATTGCTTTATTGTCTCTTTAATGAGGATTATATCATAGAAAATGACATGTATGCAAAAGCCGCACAATCTAAGAATCATGTAGATACATGGCTTTTTCTGGCCTTGCATTTTATCTGTGCTTTAAGAAATTCTGATATCGTGAGAATACATCATCCAAGATTAACAATGGACCCTGATGAAGTATTAAATCAGGTTCTGGATGGTACTTTTTCTGATGAAGACGCAAGACTTACTCTTTATTCAATAACATGGAGACTCACAGCCTTGCCTTTGAACCCGAATAAGACTAAAAAACATAGTGGAATATCATCAATTAAGCTTTGTGTCCCTGAAAGTGTAGAAATTCATATAGGTACACTTCTAGCAATAGCTGAAGCACATAGGCAAATTAGTAAAAGTCCAGATTCCGAACCATTAATCCGGATTATTACCGATTATGATAGAATAACACGATATATGGGTGACGAAATCGGAGCATTATTTCTGGAATCCAATTTCAGAACCCGAGCAGCAAATAAATCTTATTTACAGTCTGTATTTATGCTTACAGACGATATACTTGAAAATGATGATGAATTTAATATTAAGGGATATATCCTGGCCGCCCTTGCAAGGTCTCATAAAGGCTCATACGGCGAGTTTGCTACAACAACAGCCATTTATCTTAAAGATGCGAAGTTAAGCGGATTAACGCCTGAATTCGTCGCAAGGGAGTTGTTTGAACGCGGTGTTCTATCTTTTATTCCATCTATGCTGCTTAAGATGATAACAAATGGAGATTATAACCGGCTATCGGTTCAAAAACAGACAGAATTAATACAAAATTTAGCCTTATCTCCCGCTGAAATAGAAGATACTGTTGCATTTTCTAACAAATCCAGTAAACAATCTATGGCACTTGTAAAAGATATTTTATCAGATGAAGATGATAAGCGAAATAGTATTTTGCGTATATTACATCGTATTGGCAATGGTAACGCTGTATCTAAGCAGGACGAATGTCTGTGCCTTATATCTGCTATGAAAAAAATATGCCCGTATTCTGACAGAACGAGCTGTATTGGATGCGATTTTGAAATCAGTACTAAGTCAACCGTATTCCTCATGATTAGCGAATATAACAGGCTACTAACTTTATATCATAATGCCTCTGAAGAAAAGTTAAAAATGAAATATAGAACCTTGATAAAAGAAACCGTTCTGCCTGCAATTGATGAGTTATTACAGTGCATTAAGGAACAATATGGTGATGATGCATTACAATCACTTGAAAAGATAATAAAGGAGAACACGAATGGTTAATTCAGGTACAGCTCTTAAAATGTTTGATACTATACTTGCAATTCAGAATATGGATGAGGCATGCCTTAATAAAGCGCAAGATTTATTTAAAGAATACAAAAATAGAGGAATTATAAAAACAGGACATTTTAGCGATAAAAGATGGTACTTTACTGATGAATATTCAAATCTAAGTATTCATTTTAATGTTCCAGAATACGGATATAAAAAGAATTATGAGAAAATACTTGGACTATCTATTAATGAGTTTACAGATTACCTTAAAACATTTGTCATGTTCACGATGGGGGATATCGTACTGAACTCTATTAGAGATGTTATCTATGACATCAACAGGCTTATGGAGAATGAGCCAGAAGAACTGTATGTTCTTTCCGAAACATTCTTTATGCAGCATCCGAGCCGAGTAATTGATTTCTTTTCCATGCTTCCAGAAGCTGCTGATACTGAAAAAATGGAGCATCTCTTAAGTGTACTTGATAATATTGCTGATTGGCGATATTCCCTTAATGATACTGATAAAAGACGGCAGTTGGCTTCCTTTGATTCCTATTTCTTATTCCATGACATCATGAACGACTACTGGGCTTCTAATATACCCAAAGATGAAAGATTATTCTTTTATCCTTTATATCTATGGTGGCAGATTACCGGGGTTATTCCTTTACGACCAAGAGAATTTATATTGACTCCAAGAAAATGCCTTGAACAAAAAAGTGATGGCTGGTATCTTACACTTCGTAGGAACCGGATAAAAGGTTCTGAGAAAAAGATTGCTTACAAAATTGACGAAGATTATTACATTGTTCAGTACAAAATTCCGGACAGATTGGCAAGCGAAATTCAGCAATACATAGATTTTACAAAACGATATGAATCTACGGAACTTAATACATTATTTATTACGGATACTCATTACCATCAATGGAATCAGAAAAAGCATTCAAACAGCAGATATTTTACATACATCAATATGAGTTGTGTTATGCGATATTTCTACCATGATGTTATCGAAAGCAGATATGGCTTAAAAATTATTTATGACAGAGAAATAAAACATTTAGAAAAGGGATGTATCAACTATCTATATTTAGGTGATACGAGACATTTAGCCTTGATAAACATTATTGCTGAAGGAGGAACTCCGGTATTAGCTATGCTTCTTGCAGGTCATGAAGATATGGAAATGTCAGCACATTATTACAGCAATATTACATCTCTTATCGAATGCCGTACCTATAAACTATACCGTAAGGTTTTAAAGGGAAATGTAACTTATGAAATCAGTAAAAAGGGACCACTACCTCTTAACATAAAGAATTTTGATATGCTTGATGATGGTGGAAGATGCTATTCGCCGGCATTTATAAACAATGACTTCTCTGATTGTAAGAAAGTATCTGGTCCGGAAGGAGAGATTGGTTATTGCCCGCATTGTACCTTTTATCGCAAAGGCTCCATGAAAGATTTCTTTAAAGGTGATGACATTTACAAACGCAGGATTCAAGATGAATGTAAACACTTAGAACAGGTAGTCAAACAGGTTCGGCTTGAGAAAGGAAATCACGAAGACATCCTTCAGGCAATACTCCGACTTCAGAGTAGTTCTTTTACCTATCAGCAATATTATGAAGAGAAATTATTAACACAAAAGGAGAAATAAAAGATGCCACGGAAAGTTAAAGTTAGCTCTGATACTCTTATTGGTTTAATAGAGCAATTCTATGCTGAAAAATGTGATGGTGATGCCACACAGTTAAAAATACCTCAAATAGGGGAATATGTACGTTCTAAAGGGTATGATATTGCTGACTACCTAATCAGACGTAATGAAGATGCAAGAGCGCATATCCAGAAATTACAGGAAACCACAGAAGAAATCCATATTCATACGGTTGCTGTTTACAGAGATATAGACATGGATGAGTTCCTTGCCAAAAATAATACAAGAGAAAAATTAAAGAATGCCTTAAAAGAGCGTGAAAACTACTATAGAGAGATAACAAACTCCGCAGCCTATAGCTTCAAAGAAAACAAACGCCTTGAATTACAGGAAAAGAATCTTAAGAAACGAGTTGAAGAATTAGAAAAGGAACTTGAGGCAATTGAAAGCAAAAGTGCTAAATTAAGTTCTGATAGTAGAAATTATAAAGCAGAAAACCGTAAGCAGAGAGATATAATAGATACTTATATATATCCGGAAATAGCAAATGAACTATTGAAACAACAGGGGTTATTAAAGGATACGGCTGGAATTGTTAATCCTAAAGTAATTGAAAATGAAATAGTAACCGCTGATGCTGATGTAACGAAGATAAATAACAAAATTATCAAAGGACTCTTTGATACTATATAGGGGTAAAATGAAGAATATTACTACTACTTTAAGAGAATTGAATCCGGAAGCTGCACAGATGTGGTGTTATGAGTTAAATGGAGAGTTAACACCGGATACTGTTTCCGGGAAGTCGGATATAACAGCATATTTTAGATGTCTTAAAAATTCTGATCATCTATTTTCTAAAAGAATATCTAAAATGACAGCTGATGATGGTCATTCCTATGGGTGCATATATTGTGGAACAAATGCTAAGAAAGTTTTTCCAGGAGAAACAGATTTTTTTACTAAATGTCCTGAATCCAGAAGTATGTGGGATTACGAGTTAAATAAAGAAATAGAGCCAACCGAAACTTTTCCAAATTCAAATAAGTATGCTCATTTTAAATGTGATAAAGGACATAGTACATATAGAAAAATAATGGATTTTTTTCATTCACCCAAATGTAGTGAATGTGAGAAGAAAAAAACGAAGCTTATTTATAATACTCCTAATACAAGATTGTTTTGGAATACTAATAAAAATGCTGAAGTAAATCTTGAAGATATCGTCCAGTCATCAAGGTATAATGCAAGTTTTGGCTGTCCAAATTGTAAATATGAATGGACCTCCCAGGTTAGTCTATGGAACGAAAGAAGATATTGCCCTTGTTGTGGTTTTGATGGGACAGAAGGAAGTATTGAGAAAAATCATTCGATTATAACGCAAAATCCGGTTATTACATTTCGGATGGTAAATCCTGAAGATTCAGAAATGTGGCGCTATGATATGAACGGAGATATGACACCTGATAATACACTATTTGGGTCAAATAAGAAAGCTTATTTTCGATGTAAAAAAGGGCATGAATTTAGCAGTTATATTTATGATATGACAACTTGTGATAGAAAGCCGAAAGGATGTCCTCATTGCAATTCTAAGAAAAAAATAATATACCCTGGTAAAAATGATTTCTTTTCATCATGTCCAACAGGTAAAGAAATGTGGGATTATAATAAAAATTCTGATATCAACCCAGAAACGTTATCACCAAATTCAGGTGTAAAAGCAAATTTTAAATGTTCAGATGGACATGAATTCTCAAAAAGGATTCAACAATTCACTAGGAACCCTGTTTGCCAGGAATGTGAACTCACAAAAAAGAAAGGTAAAGTAGTTGCAAAACTTAAAATTGCAAAAACATTCAGAAGACTTAACCCAGAAGCTTCAAAAACGTGGGTAAATGAATTAAACAATGGATTAACGCCAGATAATGTTTCAGAAAAGTCAGGAAAAACGGTATATTTAAGGTGTGTAAATAATCCAGAACACGTTTATCCTAAAAAAATATGTAATATTCCTAAGAAGGAACCTTTTGGATGTCCATATTGTAAGGAAGAAGGAAAGTTGGCAATTTCTAGCGTTATAAAAGATGAAATTGCAGCATGTAGTGAAAATATGAAAACTAAACCAGTTATTGCTGATTTTCCTCATATGGTTAACCAATGGAATTATCCGAAAAATAAAGGTATCGACATTACTCTCACATCAGCTAATTCAAAGGATTCTGTATGGTGGAGATGTAAAAAGTGTAACCATGAATGGCAAGCAAAGATAGCAACAAGAAAAATGTCAAAAGGATTATGTCCATGTTGCGAAAATAGAACAGTTATAAAAAAGGGTATCACAGATTTATTTACAATGGTTCCAGATTTAGAAAAAGATTATGACTATCCTAAGAACATAGATATCAATGTGTATGGATTATCTGTATCAAATCAAATACCATTATGGTGGAAGTGCCATGAATGCGGCCACGAATGGCAGGTATCCCCAGCAAGTAGAATTCTTGTCGAAGGTGAGAATTATAAAATAAGAAATTGCCCCGCGTGTACTGGGGTAGTTCGTACGAAAACATATGCAGAAGAATATCCGGAATTAATTGATAGATTCCTAGAAGATAAGAACCGTTGTAAACTGGCTGATTTGAAAGGGAGTGACTTAAGTCACTATTTCTGGTGGCATTGTGATATTTGTGGAGAGAATTTTGAAGCTGTATTAGGTGCAATGATTCGTTCCAAGGACACACAGAGCAAAGGATGTTCTTATTGCGCAGGGAAGAAGGTTACACGTGAGAAAAGCTTTGCATATCTTCATCCTGAAGTAATGGATGAATACGCCCCAAGTAATACAATAGACCCGTATAATGTTACTGAATATAGCACGAAACAGGCTAATTGGGTGTGTCGTAATAATAACGAACATAAATGGGAAGCAACGTTTCAATCAAGGGCAAAAGGCGAAGGCGGTTGTAATATATGTTGTTCATGGAATTATAGTAAAATGCTTTTTGAAGAGCATCCTGAATTTGAGCAGTATTATGACATAGAAAAGAATAATCGACCTTTTAACAGCTATTCCAACATGTCTAATGAATATGTTTGGTGGAATTGTGAAAGTGGGCACTCCTTTCAGTGGAAAATTCTGAATTTCTCAAGACTAGGACGTTTCGAATGCCCGATTTGTGCCAATAAGATATTTGTTTCCGGTGAGAATGACCTTGAATCCCAATACCCAGACCTTGCTACAGAATTTGATGTAGAAAAGAATGGAATTGGACCAGATATGATAGCTTTTACAGATAGTAACGAAGACACCTGTTGGAAATGTGGTGAAGGACATGAATTTCAACGTTCTGTTTGGTATAGAGTAAATCGCGTAAGAGCATGTCCTATTTGTAACCGCACGATAGTAGTCAAAGGTATAAATGACTTCCAATCCGCTTATCCGGATGTAATTAAAATATGGGACTATGAAACAAATGAGAAAAAACCGGATGAGATTTCTGACAAGAATAATATGAAATTTGCATTCAAATGTGAGCATGGTCATCATTATGAAGTTCTATTAGGAACTGAGTTGGCTAATAACTTTGAGTGCATGGTATGTAGTGGAAAAATTGTTCAAGAAGGCGTAAATAGTTTAATTGATACTCATCCGGATTTGGTTAAGGAGTTTAGTCCAAATGAGGAGCGTAAGCCAAATGAGTTTACCAAAAGCTTCGCATATACCATTAAATGGAGATGTCCAACGTGTGGTGGCGAATATAACTATCCTATAAATGAACGTGAAATTGGAGACGAATCTTGTCCTTATTGTCACAAAGACAGAGTCTTTGCGGGGTTCAATTCTTTGATAGATACCCATTCGGATTTGGCTAAAGAGTTTAGTTCTACTAATGAGCGTGGTCCTGAAACGTATC
>NZ_DAMAUC010000016.1:0-14051 GCF_032079385.1 Anaerocolumna sp. | reverse complement strand
AAACAAACAAAAGCTGGGTATCTTGGTTGTGCCCAACGTGTAGTGGTGAATATAGTTATCCTATAAATGAGCGTGAAGTCGGAGACGAGTCTTGTCCGTACTGTCATAAAAATAGAGCCCTTGCAGGGTTCAATTCTTTGTTAGATAGCCATTTTGATTTAGCAAAAGAATTTAGCCCTTCAAATGAGCGTGGTCCTGAAACATATCATAAAGAGAGTTCATTTCGGGCGGCTTGGTTGTGCCCAACGTGTGGTGGTGAATATGTTTATCCTATTGATGAAAGAGAAGTTGGCGATGACGCTTGCCCTTATTGTCTAGGTACGAAAGTCTTACCTGGAGTTAATTCCTTTGAACATAATCATCCGGATTTAATGGAAGAGTGGGATAGAATCAATAATTATCTTTTATGTGACCCAGATGCTATATTAGATAGTTACTCAAAAAATGTTTGGTGAATTTGTAAAGATTGTAAGAAAAGATATCTAATGAGTCCTAAGAGGAGGATTTATTATCAGAAAAGAAAAATGAAGGCCTGTCCTATTTGCAAAGGTCTACGCAGAAAGAAAAAATATTTCTTTTAAGGAAAATAGCACTCACAAATTTTGTGGGTGCTATATCAGTTATATACAATAAAGTTCATTTTTTGTTCAAAATATTAATAAAATAATTTTAAGTTTTATTATGAATAAAGTTCATAATATATAATTATTCTTTAAAAATTTTTTTCAGTTATTGTTTTTATTATTTCTCCCTCAATCTCACCTTATTAGCAGCACTTCTCCTCCTAGAATCTTCAATAGCAGCATAATGCTTTTTCGTTGTATTAACATCCCTATGTCCTAACACATCGGCAACCAAATAAATATCCCCTGTTTCCCGGTACAAGTTTGTACCATATGTACTTCTTAACTTATGAGGCGTAATATTTTTCAATTTTGTTACAAAACCGGAATACTTTTTAACAAGGTTTTCAACCGCTTTTACGCCTATTCTTTTCTTTTGTAAAGATAAGAATAACGCTTCCTCACTGCCGGCAGCCGGAATAATCTGTTCACGTTCTTTCAGATAGTCTTCCAAGGCATCTCGTACTTCTTCACCAAAATAAATGATAGATTCATTCCCGCCTTTTCTCCTGATTTTAATACCATCATTATTAAAATCCAGATCATTTAGGTCTAAGCCAACACATTCGGAGACACGAATACCAGTGCCTAATAGAAGAGTGATAAGAGCCAAATCCCGGTTCTTTAGCTTATTATGATACTTTTGTTGAGAGGCAGTCATATTCTCTCCATTCTCTATCGCATCTAACATCTTGGCAACTTCATCAATCTCCAGGCGGATAATTTCTTTTTCATGAAGCTTAGGTATGTTTACTAAAGCCGCAGGATTGGTTAATATCATTTCTTTTTTGAAATAGTAGTTATAAAAGGTACGGAGAGCAATTAGTTTCCTTTTCTTACCGTTTTCACTATTTAAGTACTCTTTATCATCTTTTTTATAATAGGAGAGATAATCTAAATATTCTTCTATATCTAATGCCCTCAATTGATCCAATATTTCAACCTTGAAATCACGAATGGGTGTATTTTTGAATGTGGGGTTAGTTTCAGTTAAGAAAGTAAAGAATACCCTTAAATCATAGGCATAAGCGATTCTGGTAAGGGAAGAGGTGGTTGGCTCAATGCCGCGAAAAAAATCGCTGCAAAATCTGGGGAGTTCACCTAATATTTCTCGTAGTCTCACTGCATTTTCAATATTTTTTTGGTCATGGTAATTATGTTCGGCCATGAAATCATTCCCTTCATTACATACTTAATATGTATTCATTATAGCATAAAAAGTATAAAGTAACTATAAGTATGAAATTTTTTCAAAATATGACACAATTTTAACACTAATTAAAATTATGGTAATATATGAAGCAAATGGAGTGTTTTTTAAAAGCAAAATATTCTATTTGGAATTAATTTTATTTAGATGGAGGTGCTATATGATATAGGATAGGAGATTTTATAAGTCAATCAATTTAGAGTGCTATTATCTTAGATTGACTAATCAAGCTGGGCTGAAATACATAGTCAGTTTGGAGAATGTATTTAATCTTTACAAAAGACAAATCGGATTAAACAGTATATAGGTAAAAACAGATTAAGTTTACATAAATTAATTATGTCAATATAAATTAAGTAAAATTTATTTATGTTTTTCCTAAAAGATAAGATATGGTTATTCGCATACTTTAAATCTTTGCAAAGCAATTATAATGCTTATCAATTACATATAAACCAAAATGCTAACTAAGAATGCAAATTCTTGTTAGTATAAAATTACGACAATATACAAAGGGATGATTTTAGAATGAAAATGAAAAAACGTAATATACTTTGGATGCTTTTCATTGCATTAACTTTGTTTTGCATACCATACACAAAAGTATCAGCAGCATCTAAGTTAAATTTCTATGACTATGGAACAAAGAAGACCATTACTTATACCGATAAACAGGTTAAGTACTATTTAGATGGAAAAGAAATCAAAACGGTTGCACCAGGAATTATCATTGATGGTATTTCCTTAGTATCTTTTCGAGATGTTTTTGTAAATTCGAATATAGGTGCTGAATTTGATTATTCCTCATCTAATGGTGTGGTAACATTAAAGTTAAATGGAACAACCATAAAATACACAGTCGGCAGTAAAACTGCTTATGTAAATGGCAAAAAGACTACCTTGTCAATTGCACCTAAGAAATTAAAGATGCAATCCGGTAGTTATTCACAAGTTTTTGTACCTGCAAGATTTACAGCAGAAACATTAGGTTACAAATATACTTATAATGGTTCAAATGGAACAGTTTCTATGACTGGTCCAATGAATTTATATTATAATGGTAAGCAGGTAGCTTATACAGGTACCATAGGCTCTGTTTCCGTTGATGGCAAAGTGATTAATCTTGGTAAAATGCCAAGTATTATTATAAATGACACCGCAATGGTTTATGCATACAAGGTATTTGGAAGTGCTCCAGTTAGTGCAAAATATAACTACAATGAAAAAGAGGGAACTATTACCTTATCAAAAAATGACGTTACGGTTAAATTAACACTTGGCAGTAAAACTGCTTATGTAAATGGAAAAGCCCACACAATGGATACAGCACCTCTTTTAGTTAAGAATTTAGATTCTGGTGCTGCTCATGTTATGGTTCCGGGAAGCTTTATATCCTCTTATCTTGGATATAATTATAGATGGGACAGTTCCCTTAAGAGATCTGTAATTACTTCACGTACAGAAGAAGATAATAACACAGGAAACCCGGATGGTCCTGAATTAGGCGGCGATGATTTTATACCAGAGGATAAAGTTTTCTTAGAGTGGAATCTTTTAGACGAATATCAGGATGATTATAAACAAATTGGTAATGCTGCCAATGCAAAAGAGATCAAGTCAGAGGAAACCAATACTGCTAATATTTATTCCGTTACAAAAGACAGTCAAAGTACTGGTATTACAGAAACGTATTCCATAACATCTACAACACCATTTGGAAATGTTACCTCAACTTTGAATGATCAGACATTAACACTACATGTAAGTAATGCAAGTACTAATAATACCAATTATTATTTAGGAGGTACCTATGTAGGCAATGCATCTACTACATATAATTATGCCAATGCCAGTACGGATGTAATATTAAATTTAAATCAACAAAACATGGATTATACCTTATCACTTTCTGAAGACAAATGTACTTTAAAGGTAACGTTTTTCAAAAACTATTTATCTAAAGTTACAGCAGGAATAAAAGAAGGTAATGATTATATTACGTTAACTGGTTTAAGTAAACTGGATGTTCAGTTAACAGAAAGCAGCTATCAGCTTACTTTACAGCTATCAAACATTAATAACGGGGTTGGAACTAAGAGTTTTGTAAATGAAACGGCAGAATCTCTGCATTCCTTAAGAACCGTGCAAAGCTTTACAGTAGACAGTAACTCTTCAATACAGATTATAATTGAAAAATCAGAGGATGCAACTTATGAAGTAACACAGACGGATAATGAATACACAATTTCATTTAAAGAAGAACGTCCGGAAACAGTTCCTTCCAATGTAAGTGTAATACAGTTTAAGATACCAGAGTATGTAGACTTCTCTGAAATCACTCATGAAGACCGTTATTACAACAATAAATTCTCTATTTATGTGCCTGGTGACCAACGTTCTTTTTATGCTAATACAATCTATGGTTATCAGGATGGTAGAATTAAAAATATTTCACTTAATTATGATTCTAAAAATGATATTACTGAGATTATTGTAAATACAACTAAATTACAAGGTTATAAATTAAAAGAGAACAACGGCTACATAGATGTAATCGTTGGTGATCCAAAAGACATCTATAAAAATATTGTGGTTTTAGATGCAGGACATGGTGGTACTGATCCTGGTGCTCTTCGTAAATTAAATGGCAAGACTATCAATGAAAAAGACGTAAACTTCTCCATTATTTACGATTACTGCAAAAAAATCTTTGACGCACCGGAATCTGATATCAAAGCGTATTACTCTAGATATGATGATACAAAAGTTGATCTTTATGAACGTGCGGCATTTGCTAAAAAGGTAGGGGCTGATTTATTTATAAGCCTTCACATGAATGCAAACACCAAAACCACCGTTCGCGGAACAGAAATCTATTACTCAGATGCAAATAATGGGATGTCCCCAATGGGCTTAAATAGTAAAAAATTTGCTTCTATATTCTTGGATAATTTACCTAGTGCAGTAGGTACACAAAAAAGGAGTATTTTTGCTAAACAGTATGTTGTTACCAAATATAATACGGTTCCTGCAATTCTTATTGAATTAGGTTTTATGTCCAATACAAGCGATTTAACACTTATGACAAAAAGTTCCTTCCGTGAAAGTACCGCAGAAGCAATTTATGATATATTGCAAATGGTATTCACTACTTATCCTACAGGAAGATAAAAACTCATATTCCGTCTTTACTGATTTTGTAAAGACGGAATTGTCAAATAAACAGTTATTGAAAGGAAGGATATAATGCAAAATAATTTAATGAAGTGGTTATATAAGGCAATTATTTGTACTGTACTTGGAATTGCTTTATTTGGAACAACTTATGCTAGTGCAGCAACTGACACAAAAAAACCATCTATTACTTTGACACCAGCTACAACAAAACCTACCAAAAGCAATGTTAAAGTGGCAATGAAAGTTACTGATGCGTCAAAATTAAAGAAAGTAAAATACAGATCCGGAAACAGAGATGTAAATTACTTTAGTAAAGATGGTAAAGTAATAAATTTAAATTCCGATAACCAAGCTACAGTAACGATTACAAAAAATGATACATATACTTTTTATGCAGAAGATATTTATGGTAACAAGACAACTAAGAAACTTGAAATCACTAATATTGATAAGACAGCACCCGTTGTTAATTATTCTTTAAGTACGACGGAACCTGTCAAATCTGCAGTTAGCATTTACATAACTCCTTCTGACGAAGAATCAGGTGTAAAGGAGGTTTTATACATGGATGGAAACAAAACTCTTTCTGATTTTAAAAGTCAGGCAGATGCAGTTAAAACCATTACTATGAATGAAAAAGGAATCGGTACAATAGACGTTTCAGCCAATGGAGAGTATTCCGTTGCTGTAACCGATAAAGCTGGCAATCAGGCTTTAGAAGTAATTAAGGTAAGTAACATTGATAAAACAGCACCTTCCTTAGACTTATCATATTCTGTAATGAATCAGGAAGCAACCATAACCTACAATACTTCTGATAAATCAGGAATTAAGCGTGCTTTATACGTAAAAGGTGATATGTCAAATGTTAATAATCCGGAATGGAATACCAAAGGCATTAATATAACGGATTCTAAGAAATTTAAAGTGGATTCTGACGGTATATATACCGTATTGGTTCAAGATAACGCTGATAATAAGATTGCTAAAACAATTGATATTAAACTAGAGTTTAAAGCAGTTTGGATTTCTTATCTGGAATTTGCAGAATACGGTAAAGGAGGATTTACAAAAGATAGCTTTGAAGCTGTAATTAATACTATGTTTGACAACATAGTTGATATGAATATGAATGCGGTAGTGGTACAAGTAAGACCTTTTGGAGATGCTATGTATAAATCCAACTATTTCCCGTGGTCAAAATATGTATCAGGAACACAAGGCGTTGATCCTGGATTTGATCCATTAAAATATATGGTAAAAGCAGCTCATGACAGAGGCCTGGAACTCCATGCATGGCTAAATCCTTACCGTGTAACTACTGCAAGCACCGATTATAAAGCATTGTCAAAAGACAACCCTGCAAGAGTATGGTACGAAGATAAGGATAAATCTAATGACAGAAATGTATTAGCTTTTGGTGGTAATTTATATTACAATCCGGCTTCCAGTGAAGTTCGTCAATTAATCTATAATGGAGTGAAAGAAATTGTAAAAAATTATGATGTAGATGGTATCCATTTTGATGATTATTTCTATCCCGTATTAGGAAACGGTCATGAAAAGAAATTTGATAATGTAGAATATGAAGAGTATGTTGTTCGCTGCGGTACATATAATAAAAAACCTTTATCCATTGCAGATTGGAGAAGACAAAATGTAAATGATTTAGTAAAGAATGTTTACAAATCCATTAAGAACATCGACCCTACAGTAGAATTCGGAATCAGCCCCGGTGGATTTATCAATTCATTATTTGCAGATACCGGATATTATACCGATATTGCTACATGGTTATCAAAAGATGGATACATTGATTATATTTGTCCCCAGATTTATTGGACTTTCTCTAACAGTGCCTATCCATACGATAAAACATTGGACAAATGGTTATCTTATAGAACCAGTTCATCTGTTAAAATGTATGTAGGTATTGCAAATTACAAAGCAGGATCCAGTTTAGAACCGGATTGGAAGAATGATAAAGATATCTTAAAAAAACAGGTAGAGTATGGCAGAGACACCGGACTGGTGGATGGCTATATGTTCTTCCGATATGACTTCTTCTTTAATAAGGTTTCAAAACCGGGTAATGATAGATTAATAGAAATATTATAATATAATAACGAATATGATTTAATATTGCAAGGAAGTTTCAATCTGCTTTAATAAAGTGCGGAATGAGACTTCCTTGTATTTTGTTTTGCATTTCAAGAATCTCCCAATTAGACTTTTAAAAGAGTAAAGATTGAATTTATATGGATTTAAATAATTATAAAAATTAAAATTTGAATATATAACTATTTATGATAATATTAGATTTGTAATTGGAAGCAATATAAGTTTGCCAGCAATAGGACTCAAGTAAAGATTGAGATAAGAATTACCGTAACTCAAGCATCAGTTGCCTTAAAGTAAGATTCCCAGCTTTATAGGCTAAAAACTGTCATTCTTTCAGCAAAATTCTTTCAGAATGACAGTTTTATTTTGCCGGCTGCGTCTATAGGCACTGACTTCATGTTCATATACAAAATTCCTTGTAATATTAAGTGATTATTATGGCTCTTCGGAGATCCTATTGCAGACAAAATCCCGAAGAGAAGCAATTTTTTACTTTTGTTCAATCAACTGAATTGTATATCCATCCGGGTCTTGAACAAAAAAGAAGCGTATATGAGGGTTAGGTGATATAGGGCCTGTTACTCTATAACCCATATTATTTAATTCGTCAATTAGTTTTTCTAAATTGTCGGTTTCCAGCCCGATTGATACGCCATTACCCGGGTTTTCTTTTTGAGTATTTGGTTCAAATATCAACTCAATCTTTGCCCCGTCGGCCTCTCCAAGCATGACAATTTGATGGTCTTCATCGCCGAATCTGGCTGAAATATTAAGTTTCAGCACCTTTGTATAAAAATACAAGCTCTTTTCCAAATCGCTTACATTAAGTGTAACCCAGTTTAGTTTCATAATTGAATGCACTCCTTGATGAAATATTTCTAAAATTTACTTTAATTAAAAGAATGATAAATTAGAATGGTCACAGGAATCCACAACTAATCACCAATTCCAGCTCCTTTTTCAGGGCTGATATACCAAACAAAGGCATATGTTACACTTTTGCCGAAAAAGTTGTACCCGGATTCACTCGTAATATAATTATATTACAAAATAAGGTTTTTGCAAGTAAATATCATCTTTTATAATTGAAATCCGAACATAAGTTTGCTACAATATATTTAAGCGCTGACCATGTGGTGGAAGCTTATCCGGTATGGACTTAATATTATGCTGCATTTCCTGGCTGTTCTACCGAGATAGTGGACAGTGCGGGAACTGTTAAATTTCTGATTGACGAGATTAGCACAGAAAAAATGCCGGTTGTATTCCATCTTGGGCTTTCTATTGTAATTTAATTTGAGAAAATCTTTACAAAAGAGAGAGATAAATAGTAATATGGTTATGATAAATCATTGTTTACAAGGAGGATAATTGTGAAAGTTATTATATCACCTGCAAAAAATATGAGGGTTGTTACCAGAGAAAATCGAATCCTAACGGATCCACAGTATATAAATAAAACAAAACAATTAGCAAGTATATTAAAAGAATATCCCCCTTTTGAGTTAGAAAGCCTAATGCATGTTAATTCTAAACTGGCAATGGAAACCTTTGTAGATTTACAAAACTGGACCGTAAACAAGCAGGATACACCAGCACTGCTTGCATACCACGGGTTACAATATAAGAATATAGATCCTGATACCTTTACAAAGGAGGATTTTGAATTTGCTGGTGAAACAATCAGAATTTTAAGTGGATTATATGGTATGTTAAAAGCTACGGATAAAGTTTGTCCATACCGCCTAGAAATGCAGTGTAAACTTGATATAAACGGAAAAAATCTCTATGGATTTTGGAATGGTTTGTTATATGAAGAATTATTTCAGAATCAGGAAATTGTAATAAATCTTGCCTCAAAGGAATATTCCAGCGTAATAGAGCCTTATTTATTACCTTTTGATAGAATGATTACCTGTGATTTTAAAATAATGAAAGGTGGTAAGCTTAGAACTCTGGCAACAGAAGCCAAAATGGCCAGAGGTCAGATGGTAAGGTATATAATTAAAAACCGTATTACCAAACCGGAAAAATTGAAAGGGTTTTCTTGGAATGACTATTATTTTGAAACCTTAGAGTCTAGGGAGAATAGATATACTTTTATTAAGAATTAGTCTGAATTATGGAAACTAAATACTATCGGTGACACATTAAGAAGCTAAAAATGAAAAAACATTTTATAAAAACGAAAAAACATTTTATGTTGACTTTCGGCTTCACCTATACTAAGCTGATATTGAGTTTCAAATTAAGTTACATATAAACGGTGTTTAAAAAATATAAGTATTGCTTTCGGCAATAAATCATATAATTCTATAATGGATTGAAAGAAGGAGCAGTTATGCACTGTACATCACCACATACCATTCATACAGAGCAGACAGGTTATAATGTAAGTACTGTTGGCAGCATAAAGCGTTCGGCAGTAAGGCTGATCGCCTTAACTATGTGCGCCCTTTTTATTGCCGCAACCATTCTTTCATCCTCTTATATCCTTATTCATAAGAATCATAAGCACGATCACAATGGTCCTAGTGAAAGCTGTACCATTTGTACACACATGATGGACGCGGAGAATCTGCTTAAACAAATTTCCATGGCGGTGGCTGGTACCGCCTTTACCTTTTTCGCGTTGTTAGCTTCCCTTTCTGTCTTAAAGCCTGGTTTTTTGAAAATAGGTTTTTCTACTCCTGTCAAATTGAAAGTTCGATTAAATAATTGAGATATCCTCCGGAAGGAATACGGTATTCGTTTAAGGGCATATGGGCTTTTTTAACGGTTAGCGGCATTTCCTTGTATTTTTGCGCCCAAAAATAAGAATAAAACGGAGGTTTTCTAATATGAAACGATTCATTTCTTTAATATTTATGGCACTACTTGTTGCCGTGCCCTTGGCTGGATGTAGCAGATCCAGCAAATCCTATACTAACAATAAACTTGTGGACAACGGAGAAAAGATCAGCGTTGTTTCTACAATTTTTCCATCCTATGATTTTACGAGAGAAGTTGCAGGAGACAAGGCTGATGTAACTATGCTCCTGCCTCCTGGATCAGAAAGCCACTCCTTTGAGCCTACACCTCAAGACATCATTAAAATACAGAATTGCGATATCTTTCTCTATGTGGGTGGAGAGTCAGACCAATGGGTTAATGAGGTTCTGGAATCAATGGATACAAGTAAAATGAAGATTATCACATTAATGGACTGTGTTCAGGTTGTTGAGGAAGAAGTTGTTGAGGGTATGGAGGAAGAGGAGCATACTGACGACCATGAAACAGAGGAAGAACATGCTGATGGAGAGGAGAAAGAGCATGCTCATGATCATGGAGAGGAAGAACCGGAATACGATGAACATGTCTGGACTTCACCTAAAAATGCGAAACGGATAGTTCAAATAATCTCTGATGCCCTTTGCGATACAGACACCGCAAATGCTGCTTTCTATCAAACCAATACGGAAGATTACCTAACTAAGCTGGATGAACTGGACAGCAAGTTCCAAGATGCAGTGGATAATAATAAACGAAAAACTATTGTGTTTGGAGATCGTTTTCCTTTCCGCTATTTTGCTGATGCCTATGGACTTAAATATTTTGCTGCATTTCCTGGCTGTTCTACTGAAACAGAAGCTAGTGCGGCAACTGTCAAATTTCTGATTGACAAGATTAACACAGAAAAAATACCGGTTGTATTCCACATTGAGCTTTCTAATGAAAAAATGGCAGACACCATCAGTGAGGCTACTGGTGCAAAAGTTCTTCTGATGCATGCCTGCCATAACATTTCCAAGTCTGATTTCGAGAGTGGAAAAAACTATATTGAATTAATGACTGCTAACGTGGAAGCACTGAAGGAGGCGTTGCAATAATATGGCTCTTATCAACTGTAAGGATGTTTCCTTTGCCTATGAAGGGAATATCGCCGTTAGCGGTCTTAATTTTGAAGTCCAAAAAGGAGATTATTTATGTGTTGTTGGAGAAAATGGCTCTGGCAAGAGTACCCTTATCAAGGGATTGCTGCGTCTTAAAACTCCACAAAGCGGAAGTATTTTGATGGGTAATGGACTAAAATCCAATGAGATAGGTTATTTACCGCAACAAACCGCCGCACAAAAGGATTTTCCAGCAAGTGCTTACGAGGTTGTTCTTTCGGGACGGCTCAGTGGGCGGGGTATCCAGCCCTTTTACTCACGGACAGATAAAGCTGTTGCGGAAGAAAATATCAAGAGGTTGGATATTGAAAATCTTCGACACAAATGCTACCGAGAATTGTCCGGCGGTCAACAACAGCGTGTACTGCTGGCACGGGCACTTTGTGCTACGAAAAAAATCCTGCTGTTGGATGAGCCGGCTGCTGGACTTGATCCCATGGTTACCCAGGAACTCTATCGCATTATTGCAAAAATAAACCGTGAAGCCAACATCACAATCATTATGGTTTCTCATGACATACAAAGTGCAGTTAAATACGCAAGTCACATCCTACATTTAAAGAATAAACAAGTATTCTTTGGGAAAACGAAGGACTATGTAAAATCCAGTGCTGGTATTGGATTTTTGGGAGGTGAAGGGAATGATTAATACATTAATGGAGATGTTCTCCTACACTTTTCTGGTTCGTGCAGTTGTGGTTGGGTTACTTGTTTCACTCTGTGCAGCACTCTTAGGAGTAAGTCTTGTTCTAAAACGTTACGCTATGATTGGAGATGGACTTTCCCATGTGGGATTTGGAAGTTTAGCCATTGCTACAGCTATGAATGCAGCACCGTTAACTGTTTCTATACCAATTGTAGTGTTAGCGGCATTTTTCCTTCTGCGAATCAGTGAGAACAGCAAGATTAAAGGTGATGCTGCCATCGCTCTGATTTCCACCAGTTCACTGGCTATCGGGGTTGTGGTCATATCCCTTACAACTGGCATGAACACAGATGTTTGTAACTATATGTTTGGCAGCATTTTGGCTATGAGCAAAAATGACGTTACTTTGAGTATTGCCCTTGCAATTGTAGTACTTATACTATTTATATTATTCTACAACAAAATATTCGCAGTAACATTTGACGAAACTTTTGCACAAGCCACTGGCGTGAAAACAGGACTGTACAATATGTTGATTGCCTTTTTAACCGCAATTACCATTGTTCTTGGCATGAGAATGATGGGGGCACTCCTGATTACCAGCCTCATTATATTCCCAGCACTTACTTCCATGAGGTTGTGCAAAAAGTTCAAAACTGTGACAATATGCTCCGCCATTGTTTCTGTGGTATGCTTCTTCATCGGCGTGGTCATATCCTATATCAAGGCTACCCCAACCGGAGCAAGTGTAGTACTCGTAAATATCGTGGCATTCCTGCTATTCTGGGCAATACACTTGTTGCCGGTAGAGGCGGTTTATAAAAAACTGCACCGTAAGGTCTCAGAAAGGAGAAAGGACACATGAGAAAAATAGTGGTACTTGTTATAGGTCTGATTTTCATACTGGCTGGCTGTGAAAGCAAATCACCTGTGAATCAGGGAGCGAAAAACGGAAACGGTACACCTGCCGTTAATTCGCCGGAAAGCAGTGAGAAGAACGCTGAAGTACCTGACATTAGTGAAGTGCCAATTCAAACTTCTGGAGAATCTAATATTAGCGAAATACCGATTCAAAATTATGAAGAGTCTTATATTAGTGAAACGCCGATTCAGAATTATGAAGAGCCTTATATTAGTGAAACGCCGATTCAGAATTACGAAGAACTTAATAATAGTGAGATACCAGTTCATGCATCTAATGGAACAGATGTTAATAAGTTGTCAGCTCAAGATGATGACAGTGATATTATTGAAATAAAAGAGAAGATGTTTATCGCTCAGACCAATGATATCTATTTTAATCCTGTAGATTATTTGGGTAAAACGATAAAATACGAGGGAATTTTCAATGTTCATGAAGTTCCCGAAACCGACACAAGATACTATTCCGTCATTCGGTACGGACCTGGTTGCTGTGGTGTTGATGCATATGCCGGCTTTGAGGTAATATGGGATAAAGATTATCCAGAACAGGAAGATTGGGTTGAAGCTGTAGGAGTCCTGAAGGAGTACGAGGAGAATGGATATCAATATTTACGTCTTGAGCTAACTTCTCTAACGGTGCTTTCTACCCGCGGTGAAGAATATGTTTATCAATGACAAATAAAATTCGATAATTTTATTAGACACGTTAAATAATAGACTGTCATTCTGGGAGTAAATTCATAGCTAAATTACTCCCCTAGAATGACAGTCTGTTTTACAACAGTTTCTAACTGTTTTAAATTACATATTGAATTTCATTAAGTTAAGCCCGATTTCCTGGCTAAATTCTCTTCCTACTTTTCCCGGAATAATGGTAATAAAGATTTCCCCAGTAGCACCAATTACTGCTTTGTTTAAATGACCGCCATAGTTTTCATTTGTTTGGGTGTTCCCTATGGTAATATGCAAATGAAGATATGGTTTTTCATTCATACGAGTGATGTTACCAGTTAAAGAAGCAATTTCGAAATCACCTTTACATTCCTTGCTATAATAGGTCTTTTCTTCGGTATCAAATATTCCGATAGTCACATCATTTACCGCACCAAGTCCGCTTACCACACCTAAATGAATATCCTCATCTATGCACAATTTTTCTAAAGAAGATACTATTTCCTCTCCCTTATCAATTCTTGCAACAATAGTATTATCAAATCGCCTATATTCCATATAATCACCTTGCCCTTTATGTATTATTTTTTAACTTCAGAAACTCTCTTATCTATTATTATATCATGTATTTTTAATTTGACATATATATAATAAATAAAAATTTAGATTACAACAATAGTACGCTTTGCCTAATATGGGGTATTCAGACCATAGAGAGTGGGGGATATTGTATATTGCTTGTTCCA
>NZ_DAMAUC010000015.1:28872-110705 GCF_032079385.1 Anaerocolumna sp. | reverse complement strand
TGAATAACCTATATTAGGCAAAGCGTACGTACGTTAATAAACTAAATTTTTATTTTGTGAATTTATCATTTGATACAGTAGCCTGAAATAACAAGGGATTGAGCTGCGATTAAAATTTTAAAGAGGTCATTTTTATTTAGTAGTTTGTCAACAGCAGTATGACATTTGTGGGTGAACAATCCGGTTTCGCTGCAGTGTTCACAATCTATGGTTTGTATATGAATTCCGTTTAAAAGGAAATTACATTCGTTTCCAAACTCAATGGTTCTTGCTTCAAAAGGCTTTAAACAGAAGTCTTCTTTTTTAAATGTACAACCGGCTGCCTCACCACTTCTAATTGCCAATTCAATTTTTAATTTATAACAAGTTTCATTTTTAAATTTTTTAATACCCTTCATGATATCAACTCCCGTCTGCCGAATTATAACTATATATTCAACTAAAATAGTGATATGCTGTATAAATATAAGTTAAATAGATATAAATAATAAAAATATGGTCTTATATTTATATTATATGTCGAATAATACGAGAAGTGATAGGATTCGGGCGATTGTCGATAAATATTCATTCAATGGTAAAACTGATTAATAAATCCGTTCCATAAAATATCTGCGGTCATTAAAGAGTAATATTCTATAAAATCATATTGAGTAACGTCTGCATAATATTGATTGGTTCTTCGCTTGTATATTTCATCATTAAGCATATCAATGGTATTCTTGAAAATGTTTCCTAACGTTTGTTGATTCCAATAAGGGTTTATATTAGAAAGCAAAATTGAAAATTGCCCTGCAGCAGCATATAATGGAGTATTTGCTTGGTGAATCAGAGTTAGGTCAGTGTTGGAGAGAGTATCAAAAACCGTACTTTTATAAGCATTGATAAGAGCTATAATAAGCGAAAAGTAAGTACGCAGGCTGTCCTGGATTTCATTTCCTATGGTATCGCCATAATATAGACGAAATAGATTCCCTATATCGATGGCATTTTTGTATAAACGATCAGTTACTACTTCTATATCACCCAATCCCGAAAGTATACTGATAATTAAGAATCTAGTCCAAAGACTTTGCTCACTTAAGAGCTGCCTTAATACATTTCTTAGATCTTCGGGAGTATAAAGCGATTGGGCTGTATTCAGATTGCTGTCCATATAAAAAATCCTTTATTTTGTTATATTGTTAAGATATGAATGTTGAAAAATATTGATACAAAGGTTGAATTAATGAGATGCGAGCATTTTGTAAATAATGCAGTTAATATAAAATCTTATGTTATAAAGCTATCTATGAGAAGAAAATTAAAAAATTTATATAAAAATTACAAAATATTGGAATAAAATAGACAATTTCATCATATAATGAAAAGTAAGGTAGGCGACAATCCTATAGGGGAACGCCTGCTAGTTTTTTGTAAAAACTGCCGCATATATCTTTTTATTCTTATAGAGAATTAAATAGTCAGGAGGAGTAATAATGACGCATGATGAATATAAGATGATAATCAGCCATTGTGTGGAGGATTATTGCAATAAGGGAGGTTCCTTATTAAAAATAGCTTTAAATATTTATGAGAAAGAATACATATTTGAATATGATGAAGACTACCCGGAGGATTATAAGAAGATTCTTATGGAGAAAGCGTATAAAGCAATGGAAAAGGGAAAAGATTTACCAAAAGGAATTCGTTTATCCGAAGTTATTTTTGAACGAAATAGAAAAAAATAAATGTTTTTTAAAAAAGTCACATTTTAGACACAAATATCGGTTATACTTAATTTGTAACTGAGATACGTCTGCAAGCCAAGTATCTACTGCCTGTGAATAACAGCGGCAGTATTCATCCGTAATTATACGGGGTTGTACTGGTTTCGACGGGGGTTTTGAAGTTGCGGAAGCCATTCGCGGACTAGGACCGCGTCACCAACTTAGAAATAAATATAAACGCAGACGAAAATTTAGCGTACGCTGCCTAGTGGCAGCTGTCGAACTTAAGCAACTTGCGGCTTAAGACCTCGGCATCAAATTAGCAAGGCACTTTGTCTATAAAGCTTTGAGTAGATAAAAGAACTTATGAAGCTACTAAAGTCAATAGCCTGTCAACCGGCGATTGATGGAGGGAATGCTAAATGATTGACTGTAATGGGAGATGCTGCAATGAATGGGCTTTCGGACAGGGGTTCGATTCCCCTCAGCTCCACTTTAAAAGTCTTGATTTATCAAGGCTTTTATTTTTTGTGTTGCATTTCATATTGCATAAAGATTTAAATTCATCAAGATAAACTTTATTATCTTCTTTTTCGTATAGCATTAACCATGCTTTATATTCTTCATATTAAAAATTTCAGGTAATAGTTTTTCTGCATTATCCCTGGAAGTGATACGGTGGGGTTGAATAAGACCTTTGCAAGGATTTTGCAATAAGCTAGGATATATAGGAGATATCAAGTTTAATCAAAAGTCGGGTAAATATCGTGCAGTAATATCTAAATATGATCATAACGGAGGGGTATTTCTTCCGAAAGAGGAATATAAAGAGTAGACGAAGAAAAGCTTATTGAAACTTTGAACTTCTCCATACAGGTTTTAAACAAAATTTTAAGTAATATATAACTACTAATTATATCTGGTGAGTAGTTTTTTTATTAACCGGATAAACCCTAATAAAGAGGAGGTGCCAGCAGGTTTCTGCTGGCACTTATGAAAAAATTTATGTTAGCAAGGTGGGGAACCTTGTTGTTATGAACTTAGTATAAAGTACATATGTGTCCTAGATATGAAGGGATATTGAAAAGATTGTGAACAGTTGGAGGTGAGAGTGTGACAGAAAAGGAACTAAGCCAATATAGAAAATTAAAAAGAGAAGAAAACCAACCAAAATTGCTTTTTTTTATGATTTAAAATTTGATTCAGAGAATAAATCAAGTGAAAAAACTTAAATTTATCAAATTTATCGAACAAACTATGCGCAATATGCTCTCATTCCGAATTTTTTTAACGATTACCACATATTAAAAAAGGAAAGTTAATTGATATTCATCAGGTAAAAAAGTTAAAGTTGAGTCTTTTTTAACCTGTTTTTTTATGTTACACTCAAAGAAGAGGAAATGATTACTAAATTTATATACGCCAATATTTCATCAAAAGATCCAAAAGGATTAGCTGATTTTTATAAAAAAGTAGGTATTCCGTATCTGTTAATGAGAACAAATTAAATGTTTGTTTATGAATAGGAGCGCATAGAAAATGGGTGATTCAACAAAATCAAGTCATTTAAATGAGGAAACCAGTAAAAGAGTAAATATAATACGTTGGTGTATTCTGTGTATAGCAGTTTTTTTGATTTCCATATTTATTCATGAATGCGGACATGGATTATCTAATTCTTTGAGAGAAATTGAGTGTAGCACAGGATTTAATCGTGTTGGTGATATTTATAAATATCCCAAGGAGGTTGATTTCCGTGCAGAATATAATTCTGTTTCAGATAGTTTGTTAGATTTTGGTGTACCAGCAACACTTTTATTGGCTATCATAGGAACAGTCGTATTCTACAAAGCAGAAGGAGAAAAAAGCAGGATTGTCGCTTTAGCAATTGCAGCTACAAACAGTATAATGCGTTTAATCCCTTGTGTATTAGTAGTCATGATTCCATTATTAACTGGAAAAATTCATAATGAAGATGAATTTGGAACTGGTCTTGCGTTAGTGAAAGTAGCAGGAGTTTCATGGTTTGTCTATTTGCCGGCATTGTTATCTATTTTTATATCAGTTATATGTATTGTTTGCCTGTACAGAAAACTAAAAGTAAAAATGTCAATCAAAAAATTTGTACACTATGGGTCTCTCACCCTTTTTAGCTTTTTTGTGACTATGGTAATTGCAAATATACTTGATAATATAATTCGTATTAATTGGATAGTTCGCTAATAGTAAAATTCCAATTCTCATAATTGCATCTATTTTGTACTATTGGCACATTCAACCTCCCTGTCCGCATATCGGTGCAAAACAGATGATAAATAGATGCAAGGACTGGATTAAAATATTATCTGTACACTTACAGGATGGTTAAAAATAAAATATGTCTAAACGGGATAAAAAAGTCTAATCGGGATAGAAAGTTATCTCCTCTTTTATTATGATGTTAAGTAGAAACGCTCTAACGGCGTTTTTATTTTTGAACAACAGTTAGTTACAACTAATCAATAGGAGGAAAGATTAATGTCTCAATTTAGCAAAGAAAAATTAAAAGGAAAAGATCTTATTACAATTGGTATTTTCTCTGCAATTTATTTTGTTACTAATTTTATTTTTATGCTTATGGGTGGACTGCATCCTATGATGTGGATACTTATGCCTGGATTTATTGCACTTTTTACGGGGCTTCCCTTTATGCTCATGTGCTCCAAAGTACAGAAAATGGGCGCTGTTCTTTTGATGGGAGCAATTATAGGACTGATCTATTTTGTTACAGGAATGTTTACAGCTGTAATACTGGCTACCTTTGCAATCAGTTGCATTCTTAGTGAACTGGTTCGTATGATCAGTGGATATAATAATTTTAAAGGAAATATGCTTGCATTTATCTGTTTTTCTCTTGGAATGACAGGTTCACCTCTCCCGGTCTGGATTATGCATGATAAGTTCATGACTCAAATCAGTGGGCAGGGAATGCCGGCAGACTACATAATGGAGCTGGGGAACTTATCATCACCAACTATGCTTCTAGTATTATTCCTTGCTCCGGTTATTGGAGCAATAATAGGTTCGTGGATTAGTAAGAAGATGTTTCAAAAGCATTTTGAGAAAGCGGGCATTGTTTAGTATGTGTAAGAAAGAATCGAAAAGCCTGGCATTAGATCCGCGGACATTTCTTTTACTTCTGGTATTTGCAAATGTAATCACTTTTTTTCAGAACAGTATCTGGATAGAACTTGGATGGATATGCTTTCTTGGTCTTATGATGCTGTCTTTCGGAAAGTATGCAATGTCAGTTCAGTGGTTATTATCCTTTGGATTCCTGTTGCTACTGCAATATGTCCTTCTGCCGGCGGCTCCAAAGGCAGTTGCTACAATTCTTTTTACATTGGTTAATTATTCAAGAAGAATGTTTCCATGCCTGATGGTTGGAACTTCCATGATAAAAACAATATCGTTGCGGCAATTTGTTTTAGCAATGAGAAAAATGCACGTTCCTCAGAACATAATTATTCCCATTTCTGTAACGATCCGATATTTTCCGGCAATCAAGGAAGAAACAAATTATATCAGGGATGCCATAAGATTAAGAAATATTAAGCCTGTGGACAAATTGGAAGCGTTACTTGTACCTCTTATGATGTCCGCTACTGCAACTGCAGAAGAATTATCTGCAGCGGCAGTGACCAGAGGAATTGAAAATCCCATTAAAAAAACAAGTATCATAGAATTAAAATTCCGATTTCTGGACTATGTATGCGGATGTGTGGGGCTTCTGTTTTCTATAGGAGTTTTTCTGATAAAATAAGGAGCAGATATTATGATATCCATAAGAAACGTATCGTTTGGTTATAACGGCCATGAGAAAATAGTAAAAAATATCAATCTGGAGATAAAGCAGGGAGAGTGCATTCTTTTATGTGGAGAATCGGGGTGCGGCAAAACGACAATCACAAAGTTAATCAATGGGTTAATTCCGCATTTTTGTGAGCAGTGTGATTTGGAAGGAACTGTGATTTTAGATGGGATGCAGGTAGAAAAGACGGAATTATATGAACTGGCAAAGTCTGCGGGGTCGGTGTTTCAGAATCCCAAGAGCCAGTTCTTTAATCTGGATACCGACAGCGAACTGGCCTTTGGAATGGAGAATCAAGGAATAACTCCGAAAGAAATGGGGCTAAGATTAGAAAAAACAGTGAGAGAGATTCAGATAGAAAAACTCCTTGGCAGAAATATATTTGAACTTTCTGGAGGAGAAAAGCAGACACTGGCATTTGCTTCGGTTTATGCCATGAACCCCTCTGTTTATGTGCTGGATGAGCCTAGTGCTAATCTGGATATAAGGGCAGTAGAAATATTAAAGAAAGTGATTCAGTTTTTGAGGCAGGAAGGGCATACCATTATCATTGCAGAACACAGGTTATCTTTTTTATATGATTTGATTGACAGGGCTGTGTATCTGAAAAATGGAGAGTTGGTTCGAATTTTTTCACGTGAAGAATTTCAGGCTTTAAAAGATTCCGTTCGTAAAAGCATGGGACTTAGATGCATTGGTAAAGAAACAGGAACACTCCTCAAGGCTTTTCCGGGCGGTGTAAAAAGAGGCCTATCGATAGAAGGGCTTACCGGAGGTTATAGACGGATGCCTCCCGTTTTTCAGGATATATCATTTTCAGCAGTTCCAGGTGAAATTCTTGCCATTACCGGATATAATGGAATTGGCAAAACAACCTTAATTCGATGTCTTTGCGGATTAATAAAGGAACGGCAGGGGAAAGTTTTACTGGATGGAAAAGAAATGTCTGCAAAGTGCAGAAGAAAACAATGCTTTCTTGCCATGCAGGATGTGAATCATCAATTATTTGCAGATAGTGTATGGGAAGAATGCAGAATGTCGGGAAATACACATGATGAGGCTGCAATTCGATGTGAATTGGAGCAATTGGGGTTATTGCAATTTATAGACCGGCATCCCATGGCACTTTCCGGAGGGCAGAAGCAGCACCTGGCAATTGTGACGGCCATTCTTTCTGGAAAGAGGATACTAATCTTTGATGAGCCAACCAGTGGCTTGGATTATATGAATATGAAAGCAGTGGGGGAGCGGCTGAGAAAGCTGGCAGCTTCGAATCGGATTCTTATCGTTGTAACACATGACAGTGAGTTTATGCTGTCGGCTTGTGACAGAATATTGGAAATATAGGACAGTAAAACATATCAGAAAAGGAGGAAGTCCATGAAATTCAATTTTATAGAAGAAACACAGATGGTTCCTTTAATAGAAAATGAAGAGTGTAGTATCCACCAGATTAAAAATGAGTCGGGAGAAGGAATTATGACTACCTATCAGATATTTCCCGGTGTTTTCATTTCTTATAACGATTACCATATGGAAAGCTTTGATTCCACATTTACTACGAATCGAAATCTATTCTGTATCGATCATTGCAGGGAAGGCAGACTGGAATATGCTTCCGGTCAGGGAACATATTCCTATGTTGAAGCTGGGGATTTGAAATTGGATCGTAGAATTTCACATCAGGGACACTTTGAATTTCCATTGGCACATTATCATGGACTTATGATTGCTTTTGATATGGATTTTGCGGTAGGAGCATTGGAAGATGAGATAAAGAATTTTCCGGTTAATTTAGTGATGCTGCAAAAAAAGTTCTGTGATGGAAAGTATCCTATTGTAATTCATGATGCTCCTGCAATTGAACATATTTTCAGTGAATTATATGTGGTACCGGAAAAAATCAGGATTCCATATTCTAAAATTAAAATATATGAGTTGTTACTTTATCTTGATGTTCTGGAAGTCCCTGAAAATCAATATGAAAAACCCTATTTTTATAAAACCCAGGTGGAAAAAATCAAGGCTATACGAAAAATGATGATAGAAAATCGGGAGACCCATTATACACAGGAAGAACTTTCTGTGTGTTTTGACATACCCATTACTACAATGAAAAACTGCTTTAAGAATGTATATGGAAGTCCAATCAATACCTATATGAGGGTATACAGAATGAATCAGGCGGCTGTTTTACTAAAGAATGAAAGGAATTTAAGTGTCACAGATATAGCTGGGAAATTGGGATATGACAGTCCAAGTAAGTTTTCAGCAGCATTTAAAAGGGTCATTGGAAGTGCACCATTGGATTATCGTAAAAACTTTGGTATATATGGAACGAGGTAGTCGAAAAGAGCAGCTGCTTCAGATATCTGCGGTGGAATAATACTGGAGGAAAATATGGTACCAAGGTATGCGTCCTATGGGGGGGCCTCCAGTAGAATCCGCTCTGTACGAAAGGATTCTTCAATATGATACCGAATATATTTTGGTAATAACCAAGGAGCAGATAAAACACAAATATGTGTTTCTCTGCTTTGTTTTGAATCGAATATAATTGCTATCCCCGTTTTTCGTTACGATATTCAATGGGCGAAACTCCGGTATGATTTTTAAAAACCCGTGAAAAATAATGTTGGCTGGAATAACCAACAAGTTCCGCAATTTGAGCAATTAATAGATCCTCTCTGGTAGAGAGAAAAAAGATTGCTTGTTTAATCCGTAGTTCATTCAGATATTCCGTAAAACTTAAATTGGTGCTTTTCTTAATTATTCGGGTCAAATAAGATTGGCTGATATGAAATTTATCAGCAACAAGATTAAGACTCATATTACTATCACAGTGATGTGTGTTGATATAGGCTAATGCCTTTTCACATACCGTACCATTCGATGCATCTGGCACAGAAGTTATAGTAGTACCATTTGCACCTATTATATCCTCATCTTTACTGAGTGTTTCTAAGGCATGCTCCACCACAGATAACAGCTGGTTTCGCTTGATGGGTTTTAAAAGATAATGAAAGGCACCCAATTCAATTGCTTTTTGAGCAAATGGAAAGCTGTCATGCCCAGAGACGATAATGAATTTTGAAGCTGGTAGAAATTCTTTGGCTTGTTCAATTACATCAAGTCCGGTAATGGCTGGCATCGTGATATCAATGATGACAAGATCGGGATGTGTTGCATGCATCATCTCCAGGGCTTGTCGTCCATTTGCGGCTTTGCCAACGATAGTAACAGGTAAATTAGAGGTTTGAATGAATTTAGCTATGCCTTCCCGGATTATCTTTTCATCATCTGCAATTAATAATTGTCTCATTGTTCTGTAACTCCTTTACTGCTGGGATAATAATCGTAGCGGTTGTCCCAATCTGCTCTTCGCTGGTGATGGAAATACCATACTCTTTTCCATACACCATCTGTATTCTACGGTGAATATTATATAGGCCATATCCTTCGACGGGAGCTTCCTGTTCCAACGAAGTGAGTAATGTTCCAAGTTCTGCAGGTGACATACCAACGCCATCATCCTGTACTATGATTTGAATGGTATCCTCCTTGCTGGTTACTCTGACAGCAATCGTACCAGGGGAAAGTTTCGGCTTAATACCATGATACAGTGCATTTTCCACCAATGGCTGTACAATCAGTTTGATTGTAACATATTCCAAAACATCAGGGTCATAGGAAATGGTAAAGTTTAAAATATCTTCATACCGTTTTTGTTGAATGAATAGGTAGCTCCTAACATGTTCAATTTCTTTTATCACTGGAATAAATTCCTTGCCATCACTGAGTGAAATTCGGAAGAAATCGGACAAGGCCTCAATCATTTCAGAAAGCTCAATGGCATTATAATCATAGGCCCTCCATTGAAGATTATCCAGCGTATTGTATAAGAAATGAGGGTTAATCTGTGACTGTAATACCTGAAATTCAGCAGTACGTTTTGCTATTTCTTCTTCCTTGATTCGTTCCATTAGAAAGGAAATTTGTTCCGTCATTGCATAAAAGTTGTTGGTAAGAAATGCAAGTTCATCCTTTTTGCTGCTGATTACCTGTTTTGGTAAAACAAAATTACCGTCTTTTACCAGCTGCATTGCCTTCGAAAGTTTATGAATGGGTGCTGTAATGGTGCGGGAAAACAAGGAACAACTTATGATAGATATGGTAAGCATAAGGATCCATATCACTAAAATGGTATAAATTAACTGCTGAGTATGTAAATTTAATTCTTTTAATGAAGTCATGGTACATAAAAACCAACCATTGGAGTATGGTATTGGAGAATAAAATACCACTTGTTCTTTCCCTTCTTCTCTAAATGAATAAATACCAACCTTTTTTGATATTGGTTCTTTGATATGCGACACTAAACTTGATAGTTCTGCAGTACTTATTGACTGAATTGGATTGCTGGAATAAAGATTTCC
Organism: Anaerocolumna sp.; assembly: GCF_032079385.1. NCBI lineage: Bacteria > Bacillati > Bacillota > Clostridia > Lachnospirales > Lachnospiraceae > Anaerocolumna > Anaerocolumna sp. Next base: position 100,710 of record NZ_DAMAUC010000015.1, on the reverse strand, counting down.
TTTGGAATCCATAATCCATGAAGTGCCATTATAAAAATCAATACTTTCTGTAATTTCAGATAATTTATTCAGGGAAATGGCACCATTTATAAATCCAACTTTTTTATTGGCATCATTGTATATAGGATAGCAAATGAGTGTGATTTGAGAACTATCTGTTCTGGAAGATACGGGAGTACTAATGACATATTCTTCATCGCTTGACATAGCACGCTTAAAATAAGCACGATTGGATACGTCAATGGTCTGCTCGTCACAAACATAACCAAGTCCGTTTGTGGTTCCGGCAGCAAAGGTTCCATATTCGTTTCCGTAATGTTCTCCAACATTTTGATTTAAGCGATTGATAAAAGTTTGTAAACTTTTAGTTTCCATTGAACGAAGTGCTTCCGTCTGACTAATGACCCGGATTTCGCTAATTCGCTGATTTAGCCAAGAACCGATTTCGTTTGCTTTTGACTCAACAATTTGTGTATTCAGATCTTCTAAACTTGTCTGATTGGAAGTTAATATACGATCTCTTACCATAAGCAAAAGGCAGGAAAAGGCAACTGAAATACAGATACTAAATAGTAATGCAATTTTTGTATGTAATTTCATAAAGTCCCTCTTTTAAGTAATGAATGTTCGTTAAAGTGCAAAAATACGAAAATTATTATAAATACAAATCGTTGTCAGTATACTATAATCTAATATATATGACAAGTATTTAACAAACTTTTCAACAAAAAATAAATATTTGAATGAAAAACCTTTGATTGGACAACAATAAATGGAAGAAATTCGAAAGTGTTCTGAATTGTTGAGAAGTTTAACACAATGGACAAGAGGAGAATGAAAATGAAAAAATCAAAATTATTAGTTCTTGGGTTAATTGCAGCTCTTGCATTAACTGGTTGTGGCTCAAAAACAAAAGAAGAGCCAAAAACAACACCGGATACAGGTGTAACCTCAACAGGTATTCCAAATGGAACTTATACTGGTGAAGGTGAAGGAAAAGGTGGAAAAATCAAAGTTGAATTAACATTAGAGGATGGAGAAATCAAAAAAATTGATGTGCTTGAAAATAGCGAAACTCCAGGATTTGCAGATGCAATGCAAACGATTACAGATGCTATGATTGCAACAAATTCATTTGACGTAGATTCTGTAAGTGGTGCTACCTTAACATCTACAGGATTTAAAACAGCAGTAGAAAATGCATTTAAACAAACCGGTGCTTCCAAAGATCAATTGGTTGTAAAAGAAGCAGCAGGAACAAGTAATAAAGAAGAAAGAGAAGCAGCCTATACTTCTGATGTAGTTATAGTTGGTGCAGGTGGAGCTGGTTTAACAGCTGCAATTGAAGCTGCAAACAACGGAGCTTCTGTTATCTTAATTGAAAAGATGCCAATGGAAGGTGGTAATACATTAATTTCCGGTGGTGAGTATGCGGCACCAGGCAACTGGCTTCAAAAAGAAGAAGGTATTGAGGATAGTAAAGATCAATTCTATGAAGACGTTTTAAAAGGCGGAGATTATGAGAATGATCCGAAACTGGTTCGTACCTTAGCGGATCATGCATTAGAATCTGCAGAATGGTTAAGAGACGAAGTAAATGTAACATTTGAAGATTACATGCTTTTCTTTGGCGGACATTCTGTAAAACGTAGTTTAGTTCCAAAAGATGCAAGTGGTGTAGAATTAATTAGTAAATTGACCCAAAAAGCAAAAGAAGTTGGTGTAATTACTCACTTAAATACTACAGCAAAAGAACTTGTTGTGGAAAATGATAAAGTGGTTGCAGTAAAAGCGGATTTTGATGGAAAAGAAATCACTTACAATGCAAACAATGGTGTTGTTCTTGCAACTGGTGGATTTGGTTCTAATCTTGAGATGAGAATAAAATATAATCCGGAAATGAATGAAAAAATTCTTTCCACAAACTCTGTAGGCAGTACCGGAGATGGTATTACAATGGCAGAAAAAGTTGGAGCAGAACTTGTAGATATGGGATACATTCAAACATATCCAACCTGTGATCCAGAATTAGGAACACTTCTTTATGTTGGTGATGTTCGAATGGAAGGACGTTCTATTCTTGTAAATAAAGAAGGAAAACGTTTCGTAGAAGAATTAGAACGTCGTGATGTTATTTCAAAGGCAGTAGTAGAACAAACAGGTGGAGTTTCATATATGTTCTGGGATGATGCTTCCATGAAAGCAAGTGGCGTTAATGTACAACACAAAAAAGAATATGATTATTTAATTGAAAATGGTATCCTTGTAAAAGCAGATACAATCGAAGAAGCAGCTGCCTTCTTTGATATTGATGCCAAAGAATTAAAGAAAACAATAGAAAAATACAATGAATACGCAAAGAATGGTAAAGATGAAGAATTCAATAAGAGAGGTACATTAACAGCATTTACAGATGCACCTTACTATATTATGAAATCCAAACCAGCAATCCATCATACAATGGGTGGTATTAAAATCAACACAGATGCAAATGTAGTTGATACAGACGGAAACGTAATCAAAGGTTTATTTGCTGCTGGTGAAGTAACTGGAGATATCCATGGAACAAACCGTTTAGGTAGTGATGCAATTGCAGATATTACTGTATTTGGACGTATTGCCGGCAGAAACGCTGCAAAAGCGGCAAAGTAAAAAACAAAATGGAATAGTTAAAAAAGATTCGATATTAAAAGCTGCTGTCAGACTAATTTACTTTAGTTTGACAGCAGCTTTTTGTTATTTTCTATAAAGTTTTAGAAAATTGATTGTTATAATTTTATCATTTTGCAGTGATTTGTCAAAAGACATGAAAGGGGGTAAAAATGCTGTAAAAGATGTTAAAAACTATTGCTAACTATATAAAAAGTACTATAAATTATTACTATTTCTAATATAGCGAAGTAAATTTAGAATAAAGATGCACAATGACTAATGATAAAATAAAGAAAAAATATAAATAGTTAATAAATTCAATGGTAGATAGAAGAAAATCGTATGTATTTTCGAAATTTATTTTGTTATTATTTTATTGTAATTAAAAACATACCGCATTTATATTGCGGAAAACAAAGTCTATACTTCAATGAAGGAGGATTAGTAATGAAAAAGTTTTTGGTTTTACTTCTTAGTTTAGTTATGTTAACTACACTATTAGCAGGTTGCGGGGGAAAAAAAGAGAAACCAACTGACTCAAACAATACTACAACAGACGATACTGCAAAAGACAATGCTGCAAAAGGCGATGCTGCAAAAGACGATGCTGCAAAAGACGATGCCTCAAAAGGTGATGCTTCTGAGTCAAAAACAGTTAAAGTTGGTATTACAATTTACAAATTCGATGACAACTTCATGACTCTTTACAGAGAAGAGCTAGAAAGATACTTCAAAGAAGAATTAAGCAATGAGGAAGTTACATATGAAGTAACAGTAGTAGATGGCAAGAATGATCAGGCTGAACAGACAAATCAGATTCAGACCTTCATCGCTGACAAGTATGATGTAATTATTGCTAACTTAGTTCAGTCATCATCAGCTTCCACAGTAATTAATATGTGTAAAGATGCCAATATTCCTGTTATATTCATTAACCGTGAACCTACTGCTGAAGACTTGGATCTTTGGGATAAAGTTGCATATGTTGGTGCAGATGCAAGACAGTCCGGTACAATGCAGGGCGAAATCATTTACGATTTAAAGGATCATGGTGATCTTAATGGTGATGGTAAAATTAGCTATGTAATGGTAATTGGCGATCCTGAGAACGTTGATGCGCAGTATAGAACTGAGTTCTCTATCAAAGCTCTTACCGATAAAGGTGTGGAAGTAGAAGAATTAGTTGCTCAGCGTGGTGATTGGGATCAGGCAAAAGGTCAGGAAATCGTAGCAGCAGCTTTAACACAGTATGGTGATGCAATTGAAGTTGTATTCTGCAACAATGACGCTATGGCACTGGGTGCCCGTCAGGCAATTGAATCTGCTGGAAGAAAAGTTGGTGAAGACATTTACTTAGTAGGTGTTGATGCTCTTGATGAAGTAGTAGCTTGCGTTCAGTCAGGGGAAATTACCGGTACCGTTTTGAACGACCACAATGGTCAGGCTCATACTGCAGCTGTAGTAGCTATTAAAGCTATTAACGGCGAAGCATTAGATAAAAATTATACAGTTGATTACGTAAAAGTAACAAAGTAATAATATAATCCAAATTTTTAATGGGCTGTTACAAAACGTCAATAACAAAATTTCTATGATGCGTTTTGGACAGCCCATTATTGTAATAGGAGGTTGAACCAATGTCGGAATATTTATTGGAGATGAATGGTATAAGCAAAAGTTTTCCGGGTGTGAAAGCACTGGATCATGTCACATTAAAAGTCAGACCGGGTACTGTTCATGCTCTTGTTGGTGAAAATGGTGCCGGAAAGTCTACTTTAATGAAATGTTTGTTTGGAATTTATTCCAAAGATGAGGGAGAAATCATTATCGAAGGTAAATCGACACATATTACTAATCCATATGATGCATTAACCAAGGGGATAGCCATGGTTCACCAGGAATTGCAGCCAATTATAGAACGTAGTATTGCTGAGAATATTTATTGTGGACGGTTCCCTTTAAAACATGGCTTATTTATAGATCATAAAAGAATGTATGAAGATACAGAACGATTGCTTAAGGAAGTAAAAATGGATTTTGATCCAAAAGTGAAACTTTCTACATTATCAGTTTCACAAATGCAGGCAATAGAAATTGCAAAGGCAGTTTCTGCAAATGCTAAAATAATTATTATGGATGAACCTACATCCTCTTTAACACAAAATGAAGTGGATAATTTATTTGAAATCATAAACTCACTACGAAAAAAAGGAATTTCTATTATATATATATCCCATAAAATGGATGAAATCCTCAGTATTTCTGATGAGGTTACCATAATGCGGGATGGACAATATATCGGTACCTGGGAAGCGGAGAAATTAACTATTGAGATGATAGTAACTAAGATGGTAGGTCGTGAATTGAACAACCTCTATCCCTCAAGAAGCAATGTGCCGGGGGAAGTAGTACTTCAAGTAAAAGGACTGACATCCATATCGGAGAAGTCCTTTAAAGATGTAAGCTTCCAGTTACGAAAGGGAGAAATATTAGGAATTGGCGGACTGGTTGGTGCCCAGCGCTCGGAACTTTTCGAAGCTGTCTTTGGTATCAGAGGTATTAAGACAGGTACCATTACATACAAAGGGAAAGAACTTAAAATAAGACGTCCCCATGATGCCATAAAGCAGGGTATTGCCCTTTTAACAGAGGATAGACGGGCAACTGGCATCTTTGGAGTTTTATCCATAGCTGAAAATATATCAGTAGCCTCTTTAAATAAATATATAGATTTTGGATTTCTATTGAATAAACGAAAAATAGAAAACCTGGTGCAGGAAAATGTCAAAAAATTAAGTATTAAAACTCCAAGCAGTAAAACAAAGATACAAACACTCTCCGGTGGTAATCAGCAGAAGGTTATTATTTCCCGCTGGTTAGCCAATGATCCTGATATATTTATCTTAGATGAGCCTACACGTGGTATTGATGTTGGTGCAAAATATGAAATTTATACAATAATTGCAGACCTTGCAAAACAGGGAAAAAGTATTATTATGATTTCATCCGAACTTCCGGAGCTTATCGGGATGTCAGACAGAGTTTTAGTTATGTGTAACGGAAAAGTAAGCGGCGAAGTATCGAAAGAAGATGCCACCCAAGAGAATATCATGAGTCTGGCTACTAAATTTGCCTAAGGAGGGTTATGAAAATGGAAAAATCATCGAAGATTAATAAGAAAGCCATAAGTGGTTTTATTCAAAATAATGCGATTATAATTATAATATTCTTTATTATTTTATATGTAGGTTTTAAAAAAGATAACTTCATATCCTGGGATAACTTTAAAAACCTGGCAGTAAATACAGCCGGTCGTTTTATTATTGCCTTAGGTGTCAGCGGATGTTTAATTACTAAAGGCACCGACTTGTCAGCCGGCCGTATTGTTGGACTCGGTGCATGTATTGCAGCTAGTTTATTACAAAAGTCAGGAGTTTCAGGTAAAGTATTTCCTAATCTTCCTGATTTGAATATCTTGCTGGTGTTTGCATTAACACTTTTAATTTGTAGTGTATTTGGTTTTATGAACGGTGTTATAATATCATATCTTAAGGTTCCGCCATTTATTACGACTTTAGGAATGCAGACATTGGTTTATGGTATCTGCCTTGTTTACACCGGATCGAAGCCAATAGGCAGTTTAAGAGATGATTATACTGTAATAGCAAAAGGCAGTATATTACGAATTCCTTATTTATTAATAATTGCGCTGGTTTGTGGAGCACTGATATGGGTTTTATACAATAAGACCCGACATGGCAAATATATGTATGCAATCGGTGGAAATGAAAATGCTGCAGAAGTTGCAGGTGTTAATACAAGCAGAGTTAAAATTAAAATTTATACTTTAGCAGCGGTTCTTTATGCGCTGGGTGGTATTTTATTAGCAGCAAAGGCTGGAGGAACATCAGTTAATATGGGGGCAGGCTATGAATTGGAAGCAATTGCCGCCTGTACTATCGGTGGTGTATCAACCAATGGTGGTGTTGGTAAAGTATCCGGTATCTTAATCGGTGTACTTGTATTTGAACTATTAAAGATTTCTCTTCAATTCTTAGGTGTGGAAACATCCTATACCTATATTGTTCAAGGTATGGTAATTATCATTGCAGTTGCCCTGGACTTACGTAAATATCTGGCTAAGAAATAATTTTGACAAGGATAGAGGGGTGTATAATTACTATGGTTTTATTTCAGTGATTATACATCCCTTTACTTTTATACAGTACGTCAAAATGCTGAATCTTCCTCGTGTCATGTATGGAAGATTGTGGTATAATGAATATGGGCAAATTGTATAACAATCTTAGGAGAATACAATTATTTATGTGTATTTTTTAAAGGACAGCTGAAAATTATAATTCTCTATTTGTATTTTATGGTATAAGTTAGCTGCCTTAAGTGTTTTTACAATAAACTAACGGTAATATATCAGGCAAAATAAGTATTTAAAGGAGACAGGGCATGAAGCGATACACCGTTATTCTGGTTGATGATGAAGAAGAAGTTCGTCAGGCGATTATTAATAAATTGGATTGGGAAGCCATTGGCTTTCGGGTAATTGGAGATGCTGACAATGGAGAAGATGCTTTGGAGCTCGCAGAACGTTTACGTCCCGATGTTGTAATGACGGATATAAAGATGCCATTTATGGATGGTTTAACTTTTTCCAATAAATTAAAGCAGATTTATAAAGATATTAAGATTATTGTTTTTTCGGGATTTGATGAATTTGAATATGCCCAAGAAGCAATCAAATTAGAAGTAGAGGAATATATCTTAAAGCCAATAAATGCTGCCGAATTAAAATCAGTATTCACTAGAATTAAAGAGAAACTGGATAATGAAATTAATCAGAAACGTGATATAGATCAGCTGCGTAAATATTATTTAGAAAGCCTTCCGGTGATGAAAGAACAATTTTTAATTGGTTTACTAGAAGGAAGGTTATCCAAACAGCGAATTGTTGAGTTTATGAATTCTTATGAATTAAACCTGAATTATCCGCATTACATGACGGGAATTGTTAATATTGATAAATCCTCTGAGAAAATAAAGGCAGATTTCCTTGAGACGACGGGATTTATAACAGTATCATTAAAACAGATTGTAGATGAGAATCTATCCTCCTGCTGCGAGTTTTATAGCTGTATTTATCTGGAATCAGTAGTTGTTATAGCATTACTTACTGATCTAAAACAAAGTAATGATTTCATACATATCATGGATCAAATTTGCAAAAGTGCATTTCGTATTCTTGAGAATAATACTTCAGCAGGAATAGGATTTATCTGTAGTGATTTAATGGATTTAAGCCGTTCTTACAAGAGTGCTAAAAATGCTATCGATTACCGCATTCTATTCGAGCCCAATCAGGTAATCTATATCCAGGACGTGGAGGCACAGGTAAATGACGGGAATATATGGGACAGCAGTTATACGGAAAACATACTTCGGGAGATTAAATTAGGAGAAGTGGAACATCTGGAAAAAGCCATTCAGGATTTGATTAGTTATATTAAAAAAACAGCCATCTCCTTTCAAGTCTTCCAGATATCATTAATGGAAATGATTACGGAAATATATAAACTTGGCCGTGCCTATCAAATAGACATGGACAAGGTATTTGGACTGGATTTTAATTTCAAGGATAAGATTTATCAGTTTAAATCTTCGGAAGCACTGAAGCAATGGCTGCTAGATATCTGCATGAAAGTAAGAGGAAATATCCGCAGGGAGCGGATTGATTCTGCTAAATTATTGATTGAAAAAGCGGTAGAATACATTGATGAATATTATCAGAACAGTGAATTATCAGTAGAAACATTGTGTAATTATTTGAATGTCAGTGCCACCTATTTCTCAACTCTTTTTAAAAGAGAAATGGGCATGAGCTTTGTTAATTACCTTACTAAAGTACGGTTAGATAAAGCGTTACAGCTATTAAACACAACGGACGAGAAAACCTATAATATATCCACAATGGTTGGATACATGGAACCAAATTATTTTAGTTATGTCTTTAAAAAAGAATATGGCGTTTCGCCTTCTAACTATCGTAAAAATCATTTTGCAAAATAATTAAACAAAAGCAAGGAAAGTATTGATGAAGAACAATATAGATATTCTAGATAGATGAAAGGTTCAACAAGTCATGAAAGCAAAGGTAATCAAGCTCCTTCAGAGGGCGGTGCACTATTATAGGCATAAAAGTATTCAGTTTACACTTTCCATATCCTTTACCCTTGTAGCGTTAATTGGTATGGGCTTTATGGGCGCTACGATTTATTCCCGTTTTATATCTTCCACAAAGGAAATTACCATAGGGAATAACAAACAGGTAATTGAACAGGTTAATCTGAATTTAAATATATACCTTAGGAACATGATGAGAATTTCCAACACCATGTATTATAGTGTGATTAAAAAAGTAGATTTGTCTAATGAAAGTCTTGATAGAGATATGAATCTTCTTTATGAAGCCAATAAGGATAACCTGGTAAGTATCGTCTGCTTTCGGGACAATGGCTCTTTGGTAGCAGCTAGCCCAATTAACAGTTTAAAGGCAAATCTTCAAGTTTCAAAACAAGACTGGTTTGTTAAAGCTAATCAAGAAATCGAAAATTTGCATTTTTCCACACCCCATGTACAAAATCTTTTTTATGACAGCAGTTTTAATTACCACTGGGTCATCTCACTTAGCAGGGTAGTGGAACTGACTTATAATGGTCATATTAACAGGGGAATTCTACTGGTAGATATGAATTATAGCGGTATCGAGCAGATATTTGCGAAAGTAAATTCCAATAATTCAGGCTATGTATACTTAGTAGATAGTAATGGGGAGATTATCTATCATCCGAAACAGAATCTGATTAATTCCAGCTTGTTACTTGAAAATAATAAGAACGCTGCCACCTACAAAGATGGCACTCATGAAGAAGAATTTGAGGGTGAGAAACGAATTGTAACCGTAAGAACGGTTGGTTATACCGGATGGAAAATTGTGAATGTTACACCGGCGAAGGAATTTTATATGAGTTTTAATCAGATGAGGTTTTTTACTGGTATGGTTATTGCACTAACCATTTTTCTTATTACTTTTGCCATTCAATTTGTATCCTATCTGATTAGTAATCCTCTAAAAAAACTGGACGACTCCGTGAAAGATCTGGAATATGGTAAATTGGATTTAAATATTTATATCGGTGGATCTTACGAGATTCAGCATTTGGGCAGGACAATTACTTCTGTTGTATTACAGATGCATGAGCTAATGAATGAAATTGTTATAGAACAGGAGAAGAAGAGAAAGAGTGAATTTGAATCACTCCAGGCTCAAATCAATCCTCATTTCCTGTATAATACTTTGGATTCTATTGTATGGATGGTAGAAAGTGCAAGGTACCAGGAGGCAATTTCCATGGTTACTGCCTTGGCCAGCCTTTTTCGGATAAGTCTCAGTAAGGGGAAGAATATTATAACCATACGGGAAGAAATTGAGCATGCACAGAATTATTTGTATATTCAGAAAATTCGTTATAAAAACCGCTTTCAAGTAAATATAGATATTGCTTCTGAGATTTATGAATGCAGTACCATTAAACTGATTGTACAGCCTTTATTGGAAAATGCAATTTACCATGGCGTGGAGTACATGGACGGTGAAGGCGAAATTACAATAAAGGGTTATTTAAAAGAGGATGATATCTATATTGATGTCATAGACAATGGTCTTGGCATGCCGGAGGAAGAAATAAATTTAATACTGGAGGATAATACCAGAGTTCACAAGAAAGGATCCGGTATTGGACTAAGCAATGTTCATCAGCGAATACAACTTTATTTTGGAAACCAATATGGGCTTTTGATAGACAGTGAACTAGATGAAGGTACAACGGTTCATATACATCTGCCCCGGGTTATTTATAATTCCGATGGGATGAATGGGGAGGGCGAGATTCGTGATTAAAAATAAGAAATTATTCATGGCAATCGCATTACTGATCTGTTTATTTGGATTACTCTTTATTAGTACGTATTTATACATAAACGATACCAATAAAAAGGATGAGAAAACAAGGACCTCCGTAATCGTATATGGGAGTAACAGTGACCGGTGGACCACTTTAAAGCAGGGGATTGATCAGGCAGCAGAGGATTTTGGGGCAGAGGTAAATTTTTGCCTGATGTCTTCTGAAAGTGATGCTAAGGAACAGACATTATTATTGGAACGGGAAATTGAAAATGGCTCTAAGGGAATTATTATAGCAGTTACAGACAGCAGGAATATGACTGATACTATTCAGGAGGCTTCACTGAAAGTGCCGGTAATAATGGTTGAAACTAAGGCGGAGGACGTAGATAACATTATTTATATTTCTGCGGATAATTACAGTATGGGATTGAATCTTGGAAGATCTGTTTATCTGAATAGTAAGAAAAACAGCAGAGTTGCGGTTTATGTGAAAAAGATACAACGCAGCAGTATAGATGAGAGATACCAGGGTTTCATGGACAGTTTTCGGTATATGGAGAATATAATGACTTGCTGGGAGTTAACAGAGGAGGAAGATCCGGCTCAATATTTGCAAAAAATAATCAAGGAAGATCCGGTAGATGTCATAGTTGCATTGGATGATATAAGTTTAGAAGAGGTTATCGATGCCGCTCAAGGAGCTGCAACCTCTGTAGAAATTTATGGAATTGGAAGTTCCAGTAAAATTGTACATAATCTTGATAATGGAGTGATTAATTCCATTGTCTTTCAAAATGAATTTAATATGGGATATTTGAGTTTACAGGAATTGCTTAGTAGTATTCATCGTGACGGGCACGTATCGGATATAGACGTGGAATTTCGAACCGTAAACAGGGAAACAATGTATTTGCCAAAGAATCAAAGACTGGTATTCCCGTTTGTACAATAAGGAGGGGCTTATGACTTCTAAAAAAGCCATATTACCGACGATTATTTTATTCATTTTTATCAGCATTCTTCTGGTTAAGTATTGGAATAGTAAAAGTGAAGGCAAAGAAGAGTCAGATCAGAAAACAAGTATGAAAATTGGGGTAAGCATCTATAATCAATATGATACCTTTATCTCCAGTCTGGTAGATTATTTGATAGAAGGGGCAAAACTTAAGGAGCAGGAAGAGGGAATCTCCATAACGCTGGATATTGTAAATGCCGGTGGAAGTCAGGTATCCCAGAATTATCAGGTGGAGAATTTTATTAAGGAAGATTATGACATCCTTTGTATAAATTTAGTTGACCGAACAGATGCTTCCGTAGCAATTGATATGGCAATAAATGCAGGTATTCCAATCATTTTCTTTAACAGAGAATTAGTAGAGAAGGATTTGCAGCGTTGGGATAAATTATTCTATGTTGGTGCTGTAGCGTTTGAATCGGGAATCATGCAAGGACAGATTGTAGTAGACGCTTGTACTAAGGATTTTGACGCAATGGATAAAAACGGTGATGGTATACTTCAATATGTCATTTTGGAAGGTGAACCGGGACATCAGGATGCATTAATACGAACTGAATATGTGATAAAAACAATTACAGAAGCTGGTATTAAAGTAGAAAAACTAGGAGATGAAATTGCCAATTGGGTTCGGGCACAGGGGGAGACCAGAATGTCAAAATTATTGGAGAACTATAACGGAGAAATTGAAATTGTCATAGCCAATAACGATGATATGGCATTAGGAGCCATTGATGCAATTAAAAAAGAGAGGATAACAGATACACCGGCAGTGGTTGGAATTGATGGCACACCAGTTGGCCTGGAGGCTGTAAAGAATGGAGATATGATAGGAACGGTATTAAACGATAGCAAAGGCCAGGCACTTGGAATTATTGACTTGGCTTATTCTCTGGCTTTTGATAAAAAGCTCCCAGAGGATTTGATTGACGGCAAATATATACGTAAGCCTTATATTATAATTACAAAGGATAATGTGGAAGAGATTATTGGTCAATAAGGAGCTGATTTTTTTGTATTTGCTTACTTTAATATGGGAAGTATTACATAATATAAAAGGATATGGTATAATTTTATTAATACATTCATCATAGTCGTTAAATATGGTGATGAATATTCCGATGTATTAAATATATGAAATAAGCAAAGAGGTGAGCATATGGGAGAAAGTCAGAATCAAGTAAATGGATTCATCTTTAATACCAATGAGGATTTTAACAGAGCAAAAGAAGAGCTAGGGGTAATTGAACATTTTAAAGCAAAAGTAGATTTATCTAATCCAAATGATGTACTAAAATTGTATAATAGATTTATTGAAAAGAATACTTTTTGTACACCTGTGGGATATTTGTTCTTAAAAGAATTACAGGAGAATATTTTAAAATCCGGAATTATGAAACCGGAAGAAATACAGAAGATTAACTATGTTTCTCAAAATTCAGGTACAAAGACAGAGACAAAAGAAGTAGATTCTTTGGCATTGAACAAATACAAAGAAATGGCACAGAACTTAAAAATAAAACTTCGAAATTCCAGAATTATTAATGTGTTTTTTCTAGTCATTGTGATTGCCATGATTATTATTGCAATCTATAGTGATAAAACGGTTTTCATTAATTTTGAAAATGAAGTTATTGATCGTTATGCAGGCTGGGAAGAAGAATTAAAGTTGAAAGAAAAGAACTTGGAAGAAAGAGAAGCTGAGCTTAATAAGGAATAAACTATATGATAAATTGTATAAGGTAACTATAGTCAAAATATAAAGTATAAGAGAAAAAAAGAATTAGAATAAAAGAAAATAAGCTCAAAAAGCAATGTGGAAGAAATAATGTAGAAGAAATAAAGCGTAAACGAAACAAAATAATATTTCATGAAATAAACATAGTACAAATCAAAATTTTTTCACAATTATAGTATATAGTATAAAGTAAATAAGCAGTCATGGGTTATGTTATTAAAGATGGTATTGCCTGTTTTGTATTAATTGTTTTATTTTACTTTTATTTAAATAATATTTTTAGTTATACTACTTATAAATACAATAATAATTAACCTATAACTTGTTGTTATTTTATATGGAATTGAGGGATGCACTATGGATAAATTAAAAGTATTAGTGGTTGACGATGAAAGCAGAATGCGAAAATTAGTAAAGGACTTTCTAACCAGACAAAATTTTGAAGTAATAGAGGCAGAGAATGGGGAACAAGCTGTTGACATCTTTTTCTCTGTAAAAGATGTTGCATTAATTATTCTGGACGTGATGATGCCTAAAATGGATGGCTGGCAGGTATGCCGCGAAATCAGGCAATATTCAAAAGTACCTATTATTATGCTGACAGCAAAAAGCGATGAGAAAGATGAATTACTAGGTTTTGAGCTAGGGGTAGATGAGTATATTTCCAAGCCATTTAGTCCAAAGATTTTGGTGGCCAGGGTTGAGGCCATATTAAGAAGAACCAATTTTTTAGAAGAAGAAGTAACTGAGGTGGGAGGAATTGTTTTAGATAAAGCGGCTCATCAGGTAAAAATAGAAGGTGAAATTATTGATTTAAGCATTAAGGAATTTGAGCTGCTATCGTACTTTATTGCTAATCAAGGAGTGGCATTATCCAGAGAAAGAATATTGAATAATGTATGGAATTATGATTATTTTGGAGACGCCAGAACCATTGATACCCATGTTAAAAAATTAAGAAGTAAAATGGGTTCTAAAGGTGATTATATTAAAACAATTTGGGGGATGGGATATAAATTCGAGGTATAACAGACAGGAGTAATTTTAATGAAACATATCTTTCGAAAACCAATTAAAAAATTTAAAAACTATTGTTCAAGTCTAAAAGATAATAGAATTATTAATCCCTATTCCTTAAGAGTAAAGTTAACCTCTATATTGACAGCACTGGTTTTTATAACTATTTTTGCCATATGGATATTTAACAGAACCTTTTTGGTTGATTATTATCTTCATAGTAAAATGAATACCTTAGGTAAAACTTTTGATGAAATCGGTGCCATATATAAAGATAACAGAATATCCGACTCAGAGCTGGTGCAAATAGAGAGAATTTGTGAAAATAGAAACCTAAGTATATATGTTATTACGGACAAGTTTATTGTAGAATATCCCCCAAGTGAGAATAGTGAAAAGATTCTAAGCAGAATTGATTTTTTAATAAAAAATTATATTTTTAACAGCAAACGAGGCGTTATTAAAAGTACGAAGAACTACAATATATACAAGTCCTATGATCAGCATATAGGTTCTAACTATATTGATCTGTTCGGTACTATTGAAAACGGTAATATTGTTTATCTGCGTACGAATCTGGAAAGTATGCAGGAAAGTGTAGTTATTGCCAATAAGTTCTTAGCTTATGTAGGCATTATGTCTGTTATTATAGGTACATTGGTTATGTTCTATATAAGTAAGAGATTTACTAAGCCCATCCATCAATTAGCCGGTATTGCAAAGAAAATGAGTGATCTGGATTTTGATATTAAATATGAAGTAACGGCAAATGATGAAATTGGGGAATTGGGATGCAGCATTAATACTCTGTCAGAGAAGCTGGAGAAAACTATTTCCGAATTAAAAAGTGCTAATAATGAGCTTCTTTCCGATATTCAGAACAAAACACAGATTGACGAGATGAGAAAAGACTTCTTATCTAACGTATCCCATGAATTAAAAACACCTATTGCACTGATACAAGGCTATGCGGAAGGTTTAAAGGATAATGTTAATGAGGATGAAGAAAGCAGAGAATTTTACTGTGATGTTATTATTGATGAAGCAAAAAAGATGAATACGATGGTTCAAAAATTAATATCACTGAATAAGTTGGAATTTGGAAGTAATCAGGTAAACTTTGAACGATTTGATATTGTGGAATTAATTAATACAATATTAAATTCAACAGAGATTTTGTTCCAGCAAAAGGAAGTAATACTTCATTTTGAAGAATATGATCCGATATATGTATGGGCAGATATATATTTAGTAGAAGAAGTTCTAACCAATTATATTAGCAACGCCTTAAATCATGTAGACGGAGAAAAAATTATAGAAATCAAATTAATTCAAGAGAAAGACGTTGTGAGAATCGCCGTATTTAATACGGGAGCCAATATCCCGGATGAGGAGTTAGATAAAATCTGGGTAAAATTTTATAAAGTGGATAAGGCAAGAACCAGAGAGTATGGTGGAAGTGGTATTGGTTTATCTATAGTAAAAGCTATTATGGACTCTTTAAACAGAGAATGCGGTGTTATGAACCGTGAAACAGGCGTAGAGTTCTGGTTTGAATTAGATACAAAAATGAATTAAAATTGTATTATTATAATTTTTATTGCCGAAATTCACAAATAGTGGTACTATGTAAATGGATAAAAAACATGGGAGGTATGTAATGTTTAAGAAACTAAAGATGATAGGTCTGATGATTTTTTGTGGGGGAATGTTAACAGGCTGTATGCAAACTGTAGACATGACCGGTCAGGAGAGTAACATGATTGCAGAATCAATGGCAGGCCTTTTATTAAAATATGATAAAAATTATGAAGGTGATTTGATTTATCAGGAATCAAAAGACTTAAGAGTAGAAATTGAATTAAAAGAAGAAAAATCTAAAAAGGTAACAACTCTGACTGCCACCGGAGAAAAAGCAGATAAGAATGAATCAAACTCCGGTATGGTAACAGCTGATAACAAGAATAAAGTTACCGGGAAAAAAACAGATGAGAAAAATAAACTAAATGAAACCTTAGGTAATAAGAATTTCAAAGTATCTTTTCAAAAATATGAAACTAGTAAAAGCTATGATGGAAATATAAGTAACAAAGCTTTTTCTATTGATGCATCTAATAATAATCAGTTGCTGATAGCTCGTTTTGATATAACCAACTTAACAAAGAAAAAACAGAATTTTAATTTAATAAATTCGAATCTTCAATATCATTTACAAGTAAATAAAGAAACTTTCTACAAACCATTAGTAACTATATTAGTCAATGATTTGCAATACATTAATCTGGACTTTGCGGCCCAAGAAACAAAAGAAGCGGTTATTCTTTTTGAAATACCGAAAGATATTGATCTATCTAATGTAGAAATGATAGTGAGCAATAAAGATAGTTCGTTAAATATTAAAATGAAATAAATAAGTAAGGAGCAAAGAAATGATTTATGTAGAAAGGAAAAGAACCAAGTTTTTGGCTTTGCCTATTTGTTTTACAACTTATACAATATCGGATGAAAAGATTACAATTACAAGTGGTTTTCTTAGCATTACAGTAGATGACGCGTTCATGTATAAAGTTCAGGATGTAAAACTAACAAAAAGTTTATTGGAAAGAATCTTTAAGTTAGGAACCATCACTTGCTATACCGGTGATACCACCCATCCGGAGTTGAAACTTTTACATATTAAAAAGTCAAGTGAAATTAAAGATTTTCTTCTGGTTGCTTCTGAAGAGGCCAGAAGAAAGAGAAGAACCATCCATAATATGGATATCGGAAATTATGATATTGAGGATATAAGTGAGTAATTTAAAATAATTCATGATGATCAATCTATTATGTACGGGAAAAATCAAAGAGGCTGTTGCAAAACAATATATGGTTTGTAACAGCTCCACTTTTGTTCATAAAGATACGAATATTTTCAATTATATAGGGTAATACAAAAAGAGAAAGGTCAATTACAAAATAATTTGTAAAAGACCTTCTCAATCTATATTAAAATTAGAGGGGAGGAGAAAGTGAAACTATATCACTAGCTTACCTCTATTATAAAATTCATATGTGAGTAAAGTATGAAGATAATTAGAATAATTTGTTAACAATTTAGTTCATATTTAATACGCTAAAAAGGAGAATTTTCCCCGAAATGAATTATAAACTTTTAGTTGATACAGCGATGTTAGCAGGTGAAATAATGTTGGTCAGCGGTGCGGAAACATATCGAGTAGAAGACACCATGAGCCGGATATTGAAAACTTCCGGATTGGAAAAAACAGAAACCTTTGTTACTCCAACAGGAATTTTTCTTACTTTGGGAGACACCAGTATAGATAACATAACCTTAATAAAAAGGATTGAAACCAGAATTACTGATCTTTCCAAGATTTATGAAGTGAATAATGTATCCCGTGCATTATGTAATGACTCCATATCTTTAACAGAAGCCTATGAGATGTTAAAAAGTATTAATCAGGCTAAAAAATATAATATTACAATTTATAATATTTGTATTATTTTAGGTTCGGCTGCTTTTACTATTTTGCTTGGGGGCAAATGGATTGACTGTTTTATTGCCAGTATAAACGGTGCTTTTATTGCGCTTATTTTTATGCTTACGAAAACAACGAAGATAAAAAGTTTTATAAAAAATATGATGTGTTCCATCGTTATTGCATTTACCAGTGTTGCCATAACACATTTTTTTGACATAGGGATACAGAGGGATATTCTAATCAGTGGTTCAGCAATGCCCTTACTTCCTGGTGTGGCAATCACCAATGCAATTCGGGATATTCTCCAGGGAGATTATCTTTCAGGTGGAGCTCGCGCTATTGAAGCCTTTGTATCAGCAGCAACTATTGCAGCAGGTATTGGTGTTGGACTGGCTTTCTTCTCCTTAATAATAGGAGGTGGCGTACTATGATAATACAGGTTATGGGTGCTTTTATTGCGGTAATAACCATCGCGGTTACCTTCGGTGTGCCTAAGAAGTTTTTAATACATGCAGGAACAGTTGGAGCAGTTGGCTGGTTGGTTCATTTAATTCTAAGCTCCATGGGGTTCCCTATTGTTACCAGTATGTTTTTTGCAGCTTTAACAATAGCGCTTTTGTCTCACAGTTATGCAAGGGTATTAAAAACACCGGTTACTTTATTCCTAATTACAGGTATATTACCTTTGGTACCTGGAGTAGGCATGTATCAGATCGTATACTATTTAATTACTAATGATAAGGAACTATCCGGTTATTATTTTAATCAAACTATGCAAATAGCTGGTATGATTGCTTTAGCAATCTTTATTATTGATACTATTTTTCGATTTTTTCAAACAAAATAGTTTCCTAAAAAAGTTGCATTTATTTATAAAAAAAGTTACAATAGTTTTTAAAAAATAAAAAATTAAAATATCTTGTAAACATTTGGAACACAAATATCATTGCGGGATACTTAGTTATTTTATTAATAATAAAACATACAGTAGAATCACATAGGAGTATTTCTATGAGATTCTTTACCTTTTACATTTATTCACATACTTAGTTTAAAAAGTTAATTCGGGAGATAAGATGAGAATTGGATTATTAAGACACTTTAAAGTAAACTGTCCACATAAAAAAGTCATGACTTCCCAGGAATTCAGAGAATGGTCTGAGAGATATGAGAAGTCAAAAGTAATTAAAAAACCGGTTGAAATGTATGGTATTGAGTGGGATGTCTGCTATGTCAGTGACATGCCAAGAGCAATTACCACTGCAAAAGAGGTGTATAGCGGAAATCTTCAGATAGATAAATTATTAAGGGAAGTAGATAATGCACCCTTCATACATTCGGACAGAGTCAAACTACCCTTTGAAATCTGGCATGTATGCGGGAGACTGGCTTGGTTTTTCAAATCTAAAAGCCAACCGGAAACTGTCATAGGGACCAGAAGAAGAATTAATAAATTTTTGGACAGAATTGATTGGTCAAAAGAAAATATATTAATTGTATGCCATGGATTTATGATTTATAATTTTCAGAAGGAATTACGAAAAAGAGGATTTGAAGGAGAAAAATTGAAAGTTGTAAAGAATGGTGTATTATATCAATATGTAGGAGATAAGAAAAAGAAATCATGAAAATTACAATCATTGGAGTAGGGAAGATAAAAGAAAAATATTTTACTCTTGCAATCGATGAATACAGTAAGAGATTAAGCCGTTACTGCAAATTGGAAATCATAGAAGTAAATGATGAAAAGACTCCGGATCAGGCAAGTGAAGCTGAAGAAAAGCAAATTAAAAAAGTAGAAGGTGAAAGAATATTAAAGCATATCAAAAATGATGGGTATGTAATTGCCTTAGCCATTGAAGGGATTATGTTATCTTCTATGGAGCTTGCAGATAAAGTGGAACAATTAGGCGTAGATGGCGCTAGCCATCTTATTTTTATTATTGGCGGATCATTAGGACTTAGCAGTGAGGTTTTATCCAGAGCAGATTACAAATTAAGTTTTTCTAAAATGACCTTTCCACACCAGATGATGAGAGTCGTTTTATTAGAGCAGATATACCGGGCATATCGTATCAATACGAATCAGCCTTATCATAAATAGTGAAGGAGAAATACAATGGAGCATTTAATTATACCCGATGGATATAAGTCAGCATTAGGAATAAAAGAAACAGAAATTGGTATTAAACTTGTAAAAGACTTTTTTGAAAGGGAACTGGCAAAACAACTGAATCTTACCAGAGTTTCCGCACCTTTATTTGTTAAACCGGAAACTGGATTGAATGATAATCTGAACGGAGTGGAGCGCCCTGTAAGTTTTGGGATTAAGGAGCAAAATGATGCAGAAGTAGAGATTGTACATTCTCTTGCAAAATGGAAGAGAATGGCGCTTAAGAGATATGGATTTGAACACGGAGAGGGCCTTTATACCGATATGAACGCCATTCGCCGTGATGAAGATACGGATAACATTCATTCCCTCTTCGTTGACCAGTGGGACTGGGAAAAGATTATTCTTAAAGAAGAACGTAATGAAGAAACTTTGAAGGACATCGTTAAAAAAGTATACAATGCCTTAAAGAATACGGAAAAGTATATTGCCCACGAATATAATTTCATAGAAGAATTTTTACCTGAGGAAATCACTTTTGTGACTTCACAGGAATTAGAAGATGCATATCCTGACTGTACACCAAAAGAAAGAGAACATAAGATTTCAAAGTTAAAAGGTGCTGTATTTATTATGCAAATTGGCGGGACTTTAGCTTCCGGAGAAAGACACGATGGAAGAGCACCGGACTATGATGACTGGAAATTAAATGGTGATATTATTGTATATTATCCGGTTTTGGACATTTCTCTGGAGTTATCCTCCATGGGTATTCGTGTAGACGAAGAAACCTTAAAGCAGCAGTTAGAAATCAGTAAATGCTTGGAAAGAGCAGAGTTACCTTTCCAAAAATCACTTTTAAATCACGAATTACCATACACAATAGGCGGTGGTATTGGGCAGTCCAGAATTTGTATGTTTTTCTTAAGAAAAGCCCACATTGGTGAAGTACAAGCCTCTGTATGGCCGGATGAAATAGTGGAATTCGCAGATAATCATGGTTTACATTTGCTATAATTAAGAAAAGGAGCGGGACTGTCTTATGAATATTTATCTAATCAGACATGGCAGGCAGAACAGCCAGTTGTGTAATGTGAATGTATCTCTTGCAGAGGAAGGCAGAAAACAGGCCGAGCTTTTGGGAAAGCGTTTAAGCGGGTATCATATTGACGGATTGTATTCCAGTCATTTGATAAGGGCTACGGAGACTGCACAAATTGTAAATAGATATATTAAGCAGGAACACATTATTCGTGGAGATTTGAGAGAAATTTCATTTGGTATTCTGGAAGGCAAATCAGATGAATACATTCAGGAACATTTTGGAGCCTTTAAATCAGAGCAAATGAAACTGGAAGAAGATATTCCCTATCCGGGCGGTGAATGCGGAAGAGATGTATTCAAACGAGCTATGGTCACCATGAATGAAATAAAGAAGAGCGGTAAACATAATGTGGCAGTGATTACTCACGGAGGAGTAATTCGTTCTTTATTAGCTGGATTGTTAGGAACTGATATGAGTAAAAAACTTTTATTTGCAGTCTCCTTAGAAAATTGCAGCATTACTCAATTAATTTATGATGAAGAGTATGAAAGATTTTATTTACAAAGATTTAATGACTACGGACATTTAGAAGAAGAACCATCTTTATTACGCAGAAATTGGTAAAGAGGTGCTTTTAAAGGAGCAGTTAGAGAGTGTTTTACGGTACTTTCTAACTGTTATTTTGTTTTAAACTTCGGAGCAAATGGACCATTGTAATCCAGAATATTCATGATATAATGAAAGCGTAATGAGGGAGATGCCAAGATCATGAACATGCTTTACGTTCATGATATAATGAAAGCGGTATAAATAAAGCAGGGCATATAGTTACCCTAGGGAAGTTTTTAAAGATTCCAATATATTTTATATCAAAGATTTGCAGTATTTATATAAAAACAAGGAGAAATATAATGAACATAGTAATTGTTGGAGACGGGAAAGTTGGCAGTACTTTGGTGAAGCAGCTTTCCAAAGAGGGACATGATATTGTTATTATTGATAATAACTTATCTGTAATAGAAAACTCTATGAACATGTATGATGTAATGGGGATAGATGGAAATGGAGCAAATTTATTGATTCAAAAGCAAGCTGCTGTAGATAAATCAGACTTGTTTATTGCAGCAACTTCCAGTGATGAGTTAAATATGCTTAGTTGTATGATGGCAAAAAAATTAGGAGCAAAACATAGAGTAGGCAGAGTAAGAAATCCGGAATATTCAGACCAGCTGGGATTTTTAAAGGAAGAGTTGGGAATGAATATGGTAATTAATCCAGAGCAAACGACAGCTCTGGAAATTTCACGAATATTAAGATTTCCTACTGCTATAAAAATTGAGACCTTTTCCAATGGAAGAGCAGAACTAATAGAGATAAAGGTTCCGGAGGGCAGCCGTCTGGTAGGACAACCTTTATATAAGCTTTCTTCCATGTGTGATGTAAAGGTTTTAATTTGTGTGGTACAAAGAGGCACTCAGGTTATTATTCCAACAGGAGAATTTGTTGTTCAGGCAGGAGATAGAATCAGTATTACCGCATCGCCTCACCAAATTCATACTTTTATTAAACGTACGGGTCTTTTAAAAGATAAAGTAAAAATGGTTATGATTGTGGGCGGAAGCCGTTTAGGACATTACTTAGCAAAGATGCTCTTAGAAGTAGGAATGGAAGTAAAGATTATTGAAGTGAAGGAAGAGGTCTGCAGACAATTAAGTGAAGATCTTCCTAAGGCTATTATAATCCATGGGGATGGAACCAATCATGAATTATTAATTGAAGAAGGAATTGATAGTACAGATGCTTTTATATCCTTGACTGGAATTGATGAAGAAAATATAATATTATCCATGTATGCAAAGAAGAAACAAGTAAAAAAAGTAGTTACGAAGATTAATAAGATTTCTTTTTCCAAGCTGCTTACAGACGATATGGTGGATTCTATTGTTTCACCCAAATATCTTACAGCGAATCAAATTGTAAGTTATGTCCGAGGGTTACAGAATTCCATGGGAAGTAGTGTTCAGACCTTGCACAGACTTGTAGATAACCAAGTGGAAGCATTAGAATTTGCTGTTAAAGTAAAAGATCATTTTATCGGAAAGCAATTAAAAGACTTAAGATTAAAAGAAAATCTTTTAATTGCAACCATCATACGAAACCATAAAACAATAATTCCAGCGGGTAATGATACCCTGGAGGTGGGAGACAGGGTTATTATTGTAACTACCATTCCATATTTGAGAGATTTAAAAGATATTGTATTACAATAGATTATGCTAATATTTGACTAAAGATTAGATTAATATGCATATATTAATTATACTTGGAGGCATTATGAATAAAAAGATGATTGCCTATGTATTAGGCTACATTATGAAAGTAGAAGCAGCATTGATGTTATTGCCTTTGATTGTTTCCATATATTATAAAGAGAAGAGCGGATATGCTTTTGTAGTGGCTATTCTGCTTTTGGTAACTTTAGGATTTGCTATATCTTTTAAAAAACCTAAAAACACTGTTATTTATGCCAAAGAAGGTTTCGTTATTGTTGCATTATCATGGATTGTATTGTCTGCATTTGGAGCTTTGCCTTTCTTTATCAGCGGTGAAGTTACTAATTATATAGATTGCTTTTTTGAAGCGGTATCGGGATTTACAACAACGGGTTCCAGTGTTATAGGCAATGTGGAAGTATTATCAAAAAGTTTGCTTTTTTGGCGAAGCTTTACCCACTGGGTTGGAGGTATGGGAGTTCTGGTATTTGTTTTAGCTATTATACCTCTTGCCGAAGGAAGATCCATGCATTTAATGAGGGCAGAGGTACCGGGGCCTACAGTTGGTAAATTAGTTCCTAAAATTAAGAATACTTCCATGATTTTATATGGTATTTACCTTGGAATGACTATTATACAGGTCATTTTACTGGTTATAGGCGGTATGCCTTTTTTTGATAGTTTGCTGCATACCTTTGGCACTGCAGGTACGGGAGGATTTGGTATAAAGAATAATAGTGTTGCCTTTTATAATAGTGCTTATATAGATGGGGTTATCACTGTATTTATGATACTCTTTGGTATCAATTTTAATCTTTATTATTTTATTATTATAGGACAAATCAGACAGGCATTTAAAAGTGAAGAATTACGTTTATATTTAGGTGTTATTGCTATTTCTATTATAAGTATAACGATTAATATCGTACCATATTATAAAAATGGGTTAGAAGCCTTCCGGTATGCTTCCTTCCAGGTAGGTTCCATTATTACCACGACCGGTTTTTCAACTGCTAATTTTGACCTTTGGCCGGAATTTTCGAAAATGATTTTGTTAATTCTAATGTTCTTTGGTGCTTGTGCCGGTTCTACAGCAGGTGGCATAAAGATGGCCAGACTGGTTGTTATGTACAAGAGTGCAATTCATCATATAAAAAGTATGCTACACCCCAGATATGTTAATTCCATACACTTTGAAGGAAAACCGGTAGATAATGATACATTAAAAGGCATTAATAATTACTTTATACTTTATATGCTTATTTTAGGCATGTCCTTACTTTTTGTATCCTTAGATGGATTTGACTTTGAAACAACATTTTCAGCAGTTGTTACCTGCTTAAATAATGTGGGACCTGGATTCGGAGGAGTGGGGCCGCTTAGTAATTTTTCGGAACTATCGAACTTTTCAAAGCTTATACTTTCCTTTAACATGCTTGTGGGACGATTAGAAATCTTCCCTATTGTATTACTTTTTGCACCTTCTATCTGGAAGAGGCGCAGAGCTTAAATAGGCAAGAACCTTAACGAACTCTTAACTAACCTTGAGATCCTCAATGCAAGCTCTATAGTTGTATTGTAGTCTAATATTATATATGTATAAGAAAGGGAGGAGTTTTATGAAAAGAATGAGGTCGTTTTACCTGGTATTACTGCTAGTTTTTATCATGTCATTAGCTGCCTGTGGTAAGAAACAAAATGCAACGGAAAAAAAGGATTACAATTACGCTAATGATGCTGCCGGTACGGAGTCTGCATTACCGAAAGAGGCGGTTCCAGAAAGTCAATCTGAAGGAAGTATAACAAACACTTCTTCTATTAACACGAATGATCCTTTGAATAATTCTCAGGATAAAATTATCAGACGTGTTAATTTGGAGATGGAAACCCAGGAATTTGATCAATTAATTTCTTCCATTGATACACATATTAATCAATTGGGAGGTTATGTAGAAAGTTCCAATATCACCGGAAGAAGATATTATAGTAACAATTCCATGCGTTATGGGAGTATTGTTGCTCGGATTCCCAAAGCCAGATTAAATGAGTTTTTAAACACTGTAGATGATATTTCCAATGTTGTAACCAGAGACGAAACAACAGAAAATGTTACCATAAAATATGTGGATGTTGAAAGTCATAAAAAGGCTTTAGAAATTGAGCAGGAACGGTTGCTTGCGCTTCTTGAAAAAGTGAAAACGTTGAAAGATATTATAACACTGGAAGAACGTTTAAGTACCGTTCGTTATGAATTAGAAAATTATGAAGCACAACTTAGAACCTATGATAACCTTGTAGATTACAGTACGGTAACAATGAACATACAGGAAGTAGAACGAATGACCGCAGTTGCAGAGAATAAACTGTCTGTTTGGGAGCGAATCAGAACTGGTTTTGGAGATACTATGTTTAACATTGGGGAAGGACTTCAGAATTTCTTTGTATGGTTTATCGTTAACCTGCCATATCTTTTAATTTGGGCAGTAATCATTGCTGTGATTGTGATTATTAGCAGAAGGTATATTGAGAAAAGTAAGACGAAAAGCATTGAATATGAACCTAAGCGGGAGGAAGATAAAACAAAGCAAGAATAAAGCTTGACTTTAACAATTTAAGCAATCGCATTAATAATACTAAAGAGCTACAGATTAAGGTAGAGGTGGATCACTCAGTAGAAGTAAATGAGCAGAAGAATGCTGATGCAGGTCATTCACCGTGGAGATTGGATACAGTTTATGTATCCCAGGTATTTGCAAGTTTGCTGTTATCACTGGAAGGTAATGGATATGATCCTGCAGGATAAATAAAAAGGAGCAATAGGATGACACGGTACGCCATTCTAATTGCTCCTTAGCTCTATATTGCTAAAGGGTACGTTGCTTCAATAATCTTTTTATTTATATTTGCGAATAATCAGCAAAGTACCATATAGCAAGAAAGCAGCTCCTGCGGCAATCAAAATTCTTACAATATATTTCATATACTTCGATTTTTTTAATTCATTTACCTTATCTAAAAGAATGTTTAATATAAAATATAGAGTTCCTAACCAAATGGGGGATAGCATTAACCATATATGTTTGGTTGATAATACCAGAACAAACCAAGTGGGTATAATTACAAAAATTAATGTTATAGTTAACCCCTTCTTAATTTCTTTATTCATACTTTACCTCCTGCAAATATTTATTTAAGTTCTCAAAAACTTCTTTATTTCCCCAGAAAAAATTATGTTTTACATCCTTTAAGAAATAAAGCACAGAACCATTTGGAAATGCGTCAGAGAGATGGAGTGACGATTCATTTGGTATTAATTCATCTGCCTTTGACACTAGCAGCAAGGGTTGTATGTCAACAGATTTTGCATATTTAATAGATTCAAATTTATTTCTTACTAAGTATTTTAAAGGTCCATGAAATATATCAAGGATACTATTATATAAACTAACGCCTTCGTCATAAGGTGCCATTAATATTAAACCACGGATATTTCTTTGGGAGGCAAGATAAGTGGCCACTCCGGTTCCTATGCTATAACCCATTATTACTATATTATCTGAATCTACATCTTCACGGGTTATGGCGTAATCATAGGTTTTAAGAGCCATATCAAACATGGACTCATCACTTGGAGTACCTTTGCTGTTACCATATCCGGGATAATCAACCATCATAAAATTATAGCCATCAAAATAATTCCAATAATCAGCATCCTTATTAGAATGAAATCTTCTGGCTGAACACTCTCCATTTCCGCCAAAATAAAGAACTAAAGGTGCCCTTCCTTTTTCATTTTTTAATAACCAGCCTGAAAACTCTTTGTTATCTTTATTAAATTGGATTTCTTCGTATTTCTTGTATTTCTGATTTTTTTCATAGGATTCGATATCTTGATTTGGATAAAAAAACATCTCATCTGAGAAAAGTAAAATAGTAGCAGAGAAAGCTATTGTTAAGTTAACAAACAGGATGAAAAGAAATAAAAATCCCTTTGTAGTCTTAGTAATTATACTGGTTCCCTTCATACCTTTACTGACTAATAAACGAAATAAAACATTGATTATGAATAACAATAAAGCCATTAATAAAAATCCAAGAGCTAAACTTTTCATTTCCGTCAGATAGAGAAAGATTAGTAGAGTAATTACACACATAAAACAGGTTGGCAGTACATATTTTTTTAAAACATTCTCAGTTTTTTCTCCCATGGAATACCCTCTTTACACAATTATTTTTTATAACACGGTTCTATTATAGTATGAAACAGAGTAGAAATCTACCATTATATGTATGAAAAACCAAATAATATGACAAATGTAATATTTTATAATTTTTATATAGCATATATTGACAGTGTAACAATGTTATGTTACACTGATTTTGGGTTCAATGAAACAATGTTACGCAGGAGGGAAAAGAATGTTAATATCAAAAAAAGAACTGCTGGCACAGACAGGAATATCTTACGGTCAACTTTACCGATGGAAGAGAGAACGATTGATTCCCGAAGAATGGTTTATGAAACAATCCTCTTATACCGGGCAAGAAACATTTTTTCCTAAAGAGCAGATTTTAAATAGAATTAGAATGATACAGGAATTAAAGGATAAATATTCTCTTGAGGAACTGGCTAAAATGTTATCCCCGGAATCCACAGAAGTAGGATTTGATTTTGAAGATTTAGAAAGAATTGAAGAAATAGACCATGAAATGCTGCCTATATTCCAGACTATATTGGATAAAAAGATATATTCTTATATTGAGATTCTGATATTTGTAATATTATCCAAGTTGAAAGAAGAACTAAATTTGAATGAAAAGCAGACTGGTACCTTATTAGAGGGAATGAAAATGCATTTAGAAGGAATGAAGACTACCGATTACGTGTTGATTATTTTCAATCAGGAAATGAATTATTTTGCGGTAATATCCCAGGAACAATCACCTATTTATTTAGATACCAGGTTTGAGATAATAAAAAAAATACGTATGAACGAAGTATCCAATCAAATGAAATTCAAGTACAGTAAGGTGTTTCAATTTAATCCTGATTTGGAAAATAAGAATAGCGCTTCTTCTAAAGAGGCATCCAATCAGTCTTATTCGGATACTTCATCTGGAAAAGACACTAATTATTCAAATAAAAAGGAAGAAAAAGAGGATATATTATTAAAGTTTAATAATTGGGAGGTGCGGTTTTGAGAAGAAATATTTTATCTTTTTCAGGTAAAACCATTACTGGTGAAATAGGAAAAATACTTGCAACTGGGGATGTAAATATTGCAAATGCCAATGTTGAAAAGTTAACTGGAGCAGGAGATGTGAATATAGAGAACAGCTATATAGGGGATACCAAATTAGCAGGAGATTTAACAGCTTCGGGCAGCAGCTTTGGAACTTTTAATCTGGCTGGAGAAGCTAAGTTTTTAGGAAATTGCAAAGGCGATACCTTTATTATAATTGGCAGGATGGAAGCGGAATCTCTGGAAGCAAGAATCTTACGTAATTTCAGTGTGATTAGTAATGTGAAAATATATGGTAATGAAATAAACCACAGTAAGGACAGCGTTTACAAAGGTAAAATAAAAGCGGAAACTTTTGAAAATCTATGCGACTTTCATTTGAATTTCGACTATGATTTTAAAAATATTCTTAGTATCGGTACCTTATATGGGGAAGGAATCCTGGAATGTGAAGAGCTTTATAGTTTTGGAAGTATAAAGGTAGAAGAAATCAATGCAGAAGTTGTTTATATTCATCCGGATTCTGGTTCTAAAGTGAAACAGGTCATGGGAAGCGATATAAGAATTACTAAAAACTTTTTGATGGATCAGACCTTTTTATCATTACCCAAATCTGCGGATAACAAATTATACAGAAGAGAAGCTTCAAATCCGGCAACTATTATGGAGCTGGACAGCATTGAAGGTGATGATATTGTATTGGATCATGTCCGTGCTAAATATGTTAGTGGTGACCATGTAATTATAGGAGATCGCTGTGTAATTGATACTGTGGAATATAAAAGTGATATAGAGATTTCTTCATGGGCAAAAGTAAAAAATAAAATAAAATTATAATATTATGCAGCTGCTAACAGAAAAAAATTAATAGGAAAAAGAAAAAATATACATTTGATTTGTGAGGGCATTTATAACTGCTAAGTTAACTTTGATAAAGCATATTTATAAATGAAAGAAGTAAGGATGACAATAATGTTTTAAGGGTTGAAGAAAATATATTAAGAAGGGACACCACAAAATTATTCTTTCAACCAGTTATTAGTGGTGGTATTACATCTTTAAATGATGTTGATGGGTGTTTAATATGAGAAATATAAATTTAGAAGGACTTGGAAAAATAAGCGGTGGAGAATATGATATTATTAGCGTAGAAGGAGTAGGCGATATTACTGGTGATATTAAAGTATCCAAATTGACTGTAGAAGGTGTCTTAAAATGTAACGGTGCTATTGAAGCTGAGGAAATGAATATCGAAGGGGTTATTACCCTTAATAAATCAGTAAGAGTGAAAGAATTACAAATTGAAGGAGTCGTGAACCAGAAGAACGAAAAAATAGAAGCAGACCATATTTATTGTGAAGGGGTACTGAACTCTGAAGGTGAAATTTCAGCAGATAAGATTGAAGTGGAAGGTAATATATCAGCACCGGAAGTCTATGGCGAATACATTAAAATTGATAATTACAGGCATATGTTGAATAAGGATGTGCATTTCAATATATTCGGGTTTGGTTTTCATAATAAAAAAGGAAGGGATCGGTCATCTGTAAAGGTGATGGAGGCCACTACCATTGAACTTAGTAACGTAAGAGCAGGATCGGTAAGAGGGAATAATGTAACCATTGGAGCAAATTGTGTTATTGAAGAAGTGGAATGCGATGGTAGTTTATTCATAGATCCCAGAGCAAAGGTAGGTAAGGTAAATGGGCAGGCACAAAGATGAAACTAATAAAAAAGTTTATTCCACCTGGAATAATGTAAAATACATTATTTCTCATAGTTGGAAATACGATAAATCTATATTTGGGACATTCGGGATATTTACTGTTTTAAGCGGGATATTTCCCTTTATAGGTATCCTGCTTCCTAAATATATATTAGATGAATTAACAGGCAGTCAGGACAAAAACAAACTGATTTTATTATTGATAAGTTTCTTTTTATCATCAGCCATTGTTGGATATATAGTAACATTTATAAAAAATTCCTACCTGCCTAAAATGATAGATATCCGTTTTCAATTCATTCATATGCTGAGTATAAAATGCATGACTACGGATTATAAAAACACAGAAGATCCGTCCTTTCTGAATACGGTAGAAACCGCCTTTCGTGCTTTGCAAAGTAATGCGAACGGATTGGAAGGTATTCTTCATAAGTTATTTTACTTAGGTGGAAATATAATTGTTCTTATAGGGTATATGCTGATTATCGGCAAGCTGAATATATTTATTCTGCTATATTTAATAGCCAACGTTAGTCTTGTTTATTATTTTACCTTTTCAGTAAAAAAATATGAATATAATAAGGCAGATGAATTATCAGATATAGACCGGCACTCAAAATACTCCTATGATTTAATGTATAATTTTGCATATGGAAAAGATATGAGAATCTACAGTCTGACAGATTGGATAGGAACCTTATATCAGAAATTTAAGAAACAGCGTTTTGCTATAGAGAAAAAAATCAAATATAAATACTTCGGAGTGGGAGTAAGCGAAGTGATTTTCTTAATGATAAGAGAAGGCATTGTTTATATTTATCTGATATATCAGGTAATGAATCATGGTTTAAGCATTGGTAGTTTTACTATGTATTTTGCAGCAATTGCAAGCTTTGCAAATGTGATGAAGGTAATTATGGACGATATGGCACATATTCGTGCACAAAGTCTGTATGTAAGTGACCTCAGAGTATTTATGGGAAGAAAGGAAGAAAAAGAACCGGATCATCCAAGACCGTTGCCGGAGGGACCATATGAAATAGAATTTAAGAATGTAACGTTCCGGTATCCCGGAAGTGAAAAATATGTTTATAAAGACATCTCTTTTCATATAAAACCAGGTCAGAAACTGGCTATTGTAGGGCACAATGGAGCAGGAAAAACTACTTTTGTGAAATTGCTATGCCGTATGTATGAACCGGAATCCGGAGAAATCCTCCTTAATGGAATCAATATCCAGGAATTCTCTAAAAAGGATTATTACACTCTGTTCTCAGCTGTATTTCAGGAAATTAAGACATTGGCCTTTTCTGTAGCTGAAAATATTGCAGTATCAGAAGGCAGTGTGGAAGAAGATAAAGTACTTAAGTGTCTTGAAAAGGCAGATATGAAGAAAAAAGTATTAGAACAGAAAAAAGGAATTTATACAAGTATGCAAAAAATACTGGATGATGAGGGAATTGAGTTTTCTGGTGGGGAAACGCAGAGGATTATACTGGCCAGAGCGCTGTATAAAGATGCAGGTATCGTTATACTTGACGAACCCACTGCAGCTCTGGATGCCATTGCGGAACGCAGCATTTATGAAAAGTTTAACGAAATGGTGGAGGGTAAAACCGCAATATTTATTTCCCATAGATTAGCAAGTACTTCCTTTTGTGATGTGATTGCCATGTTTGAAGAAGGACAATTAATTGAGTATGGTACTCATGAAGAATTGCTGGCTAAAAATGAGAAATATGCAGAAATGTTTCAGGTGCAGGCACAATATTATAAAGAAGATGAGGTTGCTGTTGCGACAGATAAGGCAGCAGAGGAACAATTACAGTATGACTGACCAGGAAAGCATCTTCATAAAAATGATTTATATTACGTTTAAAGTCTCCAGACTTTGAAAGGAGCATGGTTATAAATATGAAGAACAAGAAAAGTTATAAGAAAAAAGAAGAAAAGTTCAGGGATAAGGTTCAATCTGAAGATGAAAAAAGATCCGTCAAAGAAGATTTTGCAGTAGCTATTCACTTTTTAAAACTTGTTTTTAAAATACAAAAAAGCTATATTCCTCTTATGTTAATATCCGCTGTTTTTCAAGCTGCCACGCCTTTCTTTGGAATTATTATTCCTCGGTATATCATAGAAGAGTTAATGGGACAGAAGAGAATGAAAATGTTTATTCTGTTTGTTGGAATATTAGTAATAGGAAATGGATGCCTGAATCTGATCAATAAGTTTTTCGGTACCAAGGTAGAATTAGCAAATATAAGATTAATCAATGGATTTGAGCTGCATCTTGGTAAACATATCATGAATATGGATTTTGAAAAATTAGAGGATCCTAAGATCCTGGATATGAAGGAACAGGCAATCTTTCCGATTCATAATCAGGACGCTTTAAGAAGTATGATAGAGAGCCTGATCGCGGTGATTCGGATATCAATAACCATCTTAGGACTTGCAGCAATTATAGCAATATTGAATCCCATTATTATAGCTCTAATCATTTCTATTGTTTTAATAAATGGTATTATAAGCAAGAAAGCCCAACGTATTATCTTTCGTTTTTTCCAGCAGTTAATTCCTTTAAATCGAAGATTTATATATTATGCTGACTTAGTAACTGACTTTTCCATGGCAAAGGACATTAGGATATACAATATGGCCCCCTACATCGGCAAGAAAATACATGACTATTCAGATGAATCTGTGGAAAATATGGCAACAAGCATGAATATAACGGCGAAATATTTAGGTCTTGGCAGTGTGACGTTACCATTGGAAATGTTATTGATCTACGGGTATATGGTTTATCAGGTAGTGCTTGGAAGTATTAGTATAGGCGAATTCTCAATGTATATTTCAGCAGGTAATAATTTTACAAATTATATTACGGAATTTATTCAAAATATAGTGCAATTAAGGCAGATGTGCTTATATCTGGATACCTACTTAAAGTTTGAAAAGCTGCCATCAAAGGGGAAAACAGGTACCAAAGATATAGAATCTGTTTTAACTACTCAATCAAATACCATTGAGTTTAGGCATGTATATTTTAAATACCCAAGAAGCGAGGAATACACTTTAAAGGATGTGAATATAACCATTCATAACGGGGAAAAATTATCGGTAGTAGGGCCAAACGGGGCTGGTAAAACTACATTTATAAAATTATTATGCAGACTATACATTCCCGATAAAGGAGAGATTCTTTTAAATGGTGTAAATATAAATGAATATTCCTATGATGAATACATGAAATTATTATCTGTTGTATTTCAAGATTATAAATTGTTTTCTTTCACGATTAAGGAGAACATAGTATTTGATAAAGCTTCTCAAGTGCCCGAGGAGACAATTAGTAAGGCTTTGGAAAAGGTTGGATTGTTGGAGAGAATAGAAGAACTGGAGAAAGGTATTAATACGTCTCTTTATAAGAATTTTGATAAGAATGGAATTGAATTATCCGGAGGTCAGGCTCAGAAATTAGCCATTGCAAGAGCTGTTTATAAAAATGCACCGATAGTTGTTCTGGATGAACCGACTGCAGCATTGGATCCATATGCAGAATATGAAATATATACCTCTTTTAATAAATTAATTGGTGATCATACAGCCATATATATATCACATCGGTTATCCAGCTGTAAGTTCTGCAACAAAGTTGCAGTGTTCGATGAGGGAGAATTAAAAGAATATGGAACTCATCAGGAGTTAGTGAATAAAAATGGAATGTATTCTAAACTTTGGACAGCACAAGCACAATACTATATGTAAAAAAATACATTAATAATGAAAAAAAATTAAATTTATACTTGATATTTTTTGAAAAAGTGATACAATACTAGCATTAAAATAAATATTTATTAATAAATATAAATTGTGGAGGAGATCATTATGAAAAAAATATTAAGTATAATCTTTGTTATGGTTATGGCAATTTCACTTGTTGCATGCGGAACCAAAAAAGATAGAAACAATGGCGGTGAAGGAAAAGACAATACCAATACAGCAGGAGACGAGAAGAAAGATGCAGATGATAAAGATACTGCTGGCGGAGCAAAAGAAAAACTAATAGTTGGAACAGAGCCTGGATTTGCACCTTATGAATATATGGAAGGTGACAAGGTTGTTGGTATAGACATGGATATTGCAAAGGCAATTGCTGATGCCATGGGTAAAGAACTTGAGATCAAAACAATGGATTTTGATGGTGCTTTACTTGCTGTACAACAGGGAAAAGTCGATTTTGTTGCAGCTGGTGTATCTGTGGATGAAGATCGTCAGAAGGTTATGGATTTCTCAGCTGATTATGTAAATTCCACTGAGGTGGTTGTTACATTAAAAGACAATGCAAAAGTTTCAAGTGTTGATGATTTAAATGATAAAGTAATTGGTGTTCAACAAGGTAATATTGCAGATATCTATGTTTCCAATCCAGATAATGTAGCAGCAAAAGAAGTAAAACGTTATAAAA
This sequence comes from Anaerocolumna sp., assembly GCF_032079385.1. NCBI lineage: Bacteria > Bacillati > Bacillota > Clostridia > Lachnospirales > Lachnospiraceae > Anaerocolumna > Anaerocolumna sp. Next base: position 65,954 of record NZ_DAMAUC010000015.1, on the reverse strand, counting down.
AATTTGCTCAAGCATCAGAAGATTTAAAGAATGGTAAGATTGATTGTATCGTAATGGATTTATATCCGGCTCAGGAATTAGTAGCAGCTAATAGTGACTTAGTAATTCTTGATGGCGTATTATTTGAAGATAAATATGCAATCGCTGTGAAAAAAGGAAATCAGGAATTATTGGATCAAATAAATGAAGTAATTAACCAGCTGATTGAAGATGGTAAGATTGAAGAATTTACAGCTAATCATACTGCTAAATAGTTTTTGCTCTATTTAACTTTATATTATCTGAAAGGCAGCAGGCAATTAAATTTGTCTGCTGCTTATTGCTGCCTGAGGATATATATATACAGCAATATGTTTGAGAATGCATAATCATGTAATAAGAAATGTGTATTAATAGATGTGAATATTTATAAAAGTATATACAATTTAAAAAATCAATTCTATTTGATTAAAAATTAAATTTGCTTAATATTTATACTTCCTAGTTGAGAAAAAATATGGTATGATTAATTATATCTTATAGAGGAAGACAAAGGAGAGAAAAAGTTGGAAGGATTAATTAACTGGTTTACGTCCATGGGTGCACGTTACTATGATGCATTCATTGCGCAAGACAGATACAGAACCTATTTTAAAGGACTCTGGGTTACCATAGAGATTTCTTTTATAGCCATCATAATTGGTATTCTAATAGGTATAACCGTAGCAATATTAAAAGTAACCGCTAACAATTATAAAAAATTAAAGTGGTTAGGAGTTTTATGTAATGGCTATATTAATATAATCAGGGGTACCCCTGTTATGTTGCAGTTACTTATTATTTATAATTTGATTTTTACTGCACGAGACACCAGTGAAATTTTGGTGGCAGGACTTTGTTTTGGTATTAACTCCGGCGCATATGTGGCAGAAATTGTCCGTGCAGGTATTGAATCCATTGACAAAGGCCAAAGTGAGGCTGGTCGTTCTTTAGGATTTACTGCTAATCAAACAATGACTTATATTATTATGCCTCAGGCTATTAGAAATATTTTACCGGCTTTGGGCAATGAATTTATTGTATTAATTAAAGAAACATCCGTTGCAAGTATTATAGCAGTAGTTGATTTATTACAGGCAGCACAGTTTGTGGGATCCCGTACATGGGATATTCTTCCTCCCTTAATAATTGCAGCAGTATTTTACCTGGTAATGGTTTTAGGATTATCCAAGCTATTAGGTATGTTTGAAAGGAGGATGAATCAAGGTGATCGAAACTAAGAATTTAAAGAAAGCCTTTGGTGATCATGTTGTACTGAATGGTATCAATGAAAACATTCAGAAAGGGGAAAAGGTAGTTATCATCGGACCTTCCGGATCAGGTAAGTCCACTTTTCTAAGATGCCTTAATCTGTTAGAGACTCCTACAGAAGGTGAAGTATGGTTTGAAGGAAATAATATTACTGATCCCAAAACAGATATTAATAAATTAAGACAGAAGATGGGAATGGTATTTCAGCAGTTTAATCTTTTTCCACATTTAACTGTTCAAAAAAATATTACCTTAGCACCAGTAAAATTAGGGCTTATGACACAGGAGGAAGCTGATAAAAAGGCAAAAGAATTATTAAATAGAATCGGTTTGGAAGACAAAGCAGCAGCTTATCCAAGACAATTATCCGGCGGACAAAAGCAACGTATTGCAATTATCCGTGCGTTAGCAATGAATCCGGATGTTCTGTTATTTGACGAGCCCACATCAGCACTGGATCCTGAAATGGTTGGAGAGGTACTGGAACTTATGAAGGAATTAGCAGAAGATGGTATGACCATGGTTGTGGTGACACATGAGATGGGATTTGCCAGAGAAGTTGCCAACAGGGTATTGTTTATAGACCAGGGACAAATTCAGGAACAGAACACACCAAAAGAATTCTTTGATAACCCACAGAATCCAAGGCTGAAAGATTTCTTATCTAAAGTGTTGTAATATCCCGGAAAAAGAATAGTACAATGTATTTTAATATATGTCATTCTGAGACGAAGCAAAAAATCTCTTAGGTTTTTACTTTAAGATGCTTCGATAGTTCAATTCGGTTGAACATTGCTCAGAATGACATATTTTTTATCCTTATTTTTCACTTCAAAAGTATTACTTATGAATCTTATTGAGAATTATTATTAATTAGTCTATTGACTTATACTTCTTATTTCTTTAGTATGAAAGCATAAAAACACTTACTGCGGCAAATATCTAAATAGGAAGCAGAAATACGTTTTTATTGTTACTAGTTTACAACAGGAATTTTGTACGAATACATAAAATTCCTATAGCTACTAAAAGGTGCTAAAGCGCCGGAATCGAGGTTACTATGAGACAGGAATGGTATGATTTTAACCCAGGAAGCTGGACTACTGATATTGATGTAAGAAACTTTATTCAAACTAATTATACCCCGTATGAAGGGGATAGTGAGTTCCTAGCAGATCCTACCGAAAGAACCACAGAGTTATGGAATGAAGTATTAAAGTTAATGAAAATAGAGACTGAAAAAGGTATTCTTGATGCAGAAACTAAGAAACCATCAACAATTACCACCTTTGGTCCTGGTTATATTGATAAAGACAAAGAAGTAATTGTAGGTTTTCAAACAGATAAGCCTCTAAAAAGGGGCATTATGCCAAACGGTGGTGTTCGTGTTGTTCAAAATGCTTTAGAAGCTTATGGTTACGAACTGGATAAAACCACAGAAGAAATCTACACAAATAATAGAAAGACTCACAATGATGGTGTATTTGATGCTTATACGGAAGCAATGAGAAAAGCAAGACATACAGGAATTATTACAGGTCTTCCGGACGCCTATGGCCGTGGTCGAATTATAGGCGATTACAGACGTGTTGCGCTATATGGTGTGGATTATCTTATTGAAGAAAGAAAAGAGCAAAAGAAATTATTAGAGATTCCGGTGCTGCAATCACCTGATATACGATTACGGGAGGAATTATCGGAACAAATCAAAGCATTAAATCAATTAAAAGAAATGGCATCTTCCTATGGCTTTGATATTAGCAGACCTGCCCAAAATGCTGTAGAAGCAACCCAATGGACTTACTTTGGATATTTAGGAGCAATCAAGGAGCAGGATGGAGCAGCCATGAGTTTAGGCCGTGTTTCTACATTCCTTGATATCTATTTTGAAAGAGATTTAGAGAAAGGTATTCTTACAGAGGAAGAAGCACAAGAAATAATGGACCAATTTGTTATGAAGTTAAGAATGGTTCGTTTCTTAAGAACTCCTTCTTATAATGACCTATTTTCTGGAGATCCTACCTGGGTTACTGAGTCCATTGGCGGTATGGGCTTGGATGGCAGAACCTTGGTGACAAAGAGCAGTTTTAGAATTCTTCATACCCTTTACAATCTTGGACCTGCTCCGGAACCAAACTTAACTGTATTATGGTCAAATCAATTACCGGAAGAATTTAAAAAATTCTGTTCCAAAATATCAATTGATACAAGTTCTATTCAATATGAGAGTGACGATATTATGAGAGATGTATGGGGCGACGATTATGGTATTGCTTGCTGTGTATCAGCTATGCGAATCGGAAAGCAGATGCAATTCTTTGGAGCACGTGCCAATCTTGCAAAAGCATTACTATATGCAATTAATGGCGGAAAAGATGAGAAGACCGGAGAGCAGGTGGGACCATTATTTGCACCGGTAACCGGTGATTATTTGGATTATGATGATGTGATTACTAAGTTTGATCAAACCTTGGATTGGTTATCGGAACTCTACATCAATACTTTAAATATTATTCATTACATGCATGATAAATACAATTACGAAAGACTTCAGATGGCACTTCACGATATATCCATACTTCGTACGGAAGCATGCGGTATTGCAGGCTTATCAGTAGTTGCAGACTCCTTATCAGCCATTAAATATGCTAAAGTTAAGATTATTAGGAATGAAGCAGGTTTGGCCGTAGATTACGAAATCGAAGGAGAGTATCCGGCATTTGGTAACAATGATGACAGAGTAGATACTATTGCAATTGAAATTGTAGAACGTTTTATGAACAAACTTCGCAAAGTAAAGACTTACCGTAACGCGAAACAAACCTTATCTGTTTTAACTATTACTTCTAATGTTGTATATGGAAAGAAAACCGGCAGTACTCCAGATGGACGTAAGGCAGGAGAACCATTTGCACCTGGTGCTAACCCAATGCACGGCAGAGACAAGAACGGTGCAGTTGCATCAATGGCATCTGTTGCTAAATTACCTTATAAACATGCGGAAGACGGTATATCTTATACCTTCTCCATAGTTCCTAAAGCCTTAGGAAAGAGTATGGATGAGAGAATTAATAATTTAGCAGGTCTGCTGGACGGATATTTTTGTGATAATGGGCATCATATTAACGTAAATGTCTTTGACCGTGAGACTTTATTAGATGCCATGGATCACCCTGAAAAATACCCTCAGCTTACAATACGTGTATCCGGTTATGCAGTTAATTTCGTAAAATTAAATCGCGAGCAGCAATTAGATGTCATTCACCGTACTTTCCATGAAAGATAAGGGAAAGGAGGCATGAGACCAGAAAGGTGGCATGTCGTCAGCAATGGCAAACTGCCAGATTGGAGGCTGATATGATGAAGGACAATAAAGTAATTGGCAGAATACATTCTATAGAAAGCTGCGGTACCGTTGATGGCCCCGGTATCAGATTCGTAGTATTTATGCAAGGTTGTGTTTTAAGATGCAGATATTGCCATAATCCCGATACTTGGGAAATCAACAGAGGTAATGAATACACTCCACAAGAATTAATGGCAGAAATACGAAAGTATAAATCCTATATGAAATTCTCCGGCGGTGGTGTAACATTTACCGGAGGAGAACCGCTTTTACAGGCAGAATTTGTTGCAGAAGTAAGTAAGATGTGTAAAGAAGAAGGAATCTCCGTAGCCATAGATACTTCCGGGTTTATATGGAATGATGCGGTGCAAAGGGTACTGGATTACACGGATATTATTCTTTTGGATATTAAGAACTTTGATCCTATCATATATAGAGAAGTCACAGGAGTATCTTTAGATCCAACCCTCCGTCTTATGGATTATCTGAGGGGAAAAAATATAAATACCTGGATTCGATACGTATTAGTGCCTAACCTGACGGATAATTTAGAAAATATAGAAGAACTGTCAAGATACTTAGATCAATATCCCAATGTATCTAAAATAGAGCTCTTAGGATTTCATAAAATGGGTGAGTATAAGTGGGAAGAGTTAGGTTTAGAGTATACCTTGGCAAATACTAGGGAACCTGCGAAAGATTTATTAAATCAAGTAAAAGAGATTCTTGAAAGAAACGGAAAGAATGTTTCGTTGAACTCATAAAATGGCTTAATAATGTTGAATAGGTAAAATTATACTTACAAGATTTTATTAAACAGAACCATAAAGTAAAAAGGGGAAAATGCATGGATATAGTTTAATCCTGCATTTTCCTCTTTTATTGTCTTTATAGCTTTTTTCTTATGTCTATTCTAGGCTAATATGCAGCAATTCTTTCCACTGGACTTGCCGGTATATAAAGCAGAATCAATTTTTGTAATATTTCGATCTATGGGCAATTTAATATTATACTGGGCGATTCCACCGGTTATAGTACAATGAAAGGTGTGTTCTTCGTAATGAAATTCGAATTTGCTAACCTCCAAACGTAACTTTTCGGCAACTTTGAAAGCTTCTGCTGCTCCAATATCAGGGAGGCATATCATAAATTCTTCTCCGCCCCATCTGCTTATAATATCTTCCTCCCGAAGGATTAGTTTAAAGATTTGCGAAAGTCCGGTTAATACTAAATCACCGGTATTATGGCCATAGGTATCATTAATCAATTTAAAGCAATCTACATCAAATAAAACAAGAGAGAATATAGTCTCCATTTTCACAAGGTCATTAATCTTATCAAGAAAATACCTGCGGTTATATAACTTAGTCAAAGAATCTGTAGTTGCCAATTCACGTAATTCTTCCATTAATATTTGTAATTTTCGCTGGTTCTTAATATTTTGCATATGTACTTTAACACGAGCTTTTAGCTCTTCTGCAATAAATGGTTTGGATACATAATCAGCCGCGCCAACCTCAAAACCTTTTAATAAAGAATTGGAATCATTATTACCGGTGATAAAAATAACAGGTATATCCTTGGTTTCTTCATTTTTCTTCAGCATTCTGCAAGTTTCATATCCATCCATACCATTCATAATAATGTCCAGTAATATAAGTGTTGGCCGAAGTTCTTGAGCTAAACGGATACCTTTTTCTCCAGTATGTGCAATTTCGATATGTAAATCAGGAGACTCCAAGATATCTTTAATAATACTACATATAATCTCACTATCGTCCACTAATAAAATGGTATCTCTATTCATATAAGTTCTCCTTTAGTGATAATTATTTACGCATCTTTTATAATCATAGTACTTTTGGCCTAAAAATTCAATTATAATCTTTATTTCCCTAAGAAAATTTGGGAAATTGGGGAGTCAGCGGGTAGAATCAGAGTTTTATTATCTCCTTGTAAAGCACTTTTTGCTGCATCTAAAGAACGAACGAAGGAATAAAACTCCGTACGGGATTCGTCAGCGTAAGCTTCTGATAATATTTTCATGTATTCTGCTTCACCTTCCGAAATAATGCGTTCTGCTTCTGCTTTTGCAGTTGAGAGACTAATGGATATTTCCTTGTCCGTTGTATTTTTTATCACTTGGGCTTCCGAATTACCTTCTGCTATGTAAGTAGCTGCAATCTTATCACGTTCAGAAATCATACGTTGGTATACGGAGGATTTGTTATCGGCAGGAAGATCCAGGCGTTTGGTTTCTACGGTAAGAATAGTCAGACCGTATTGATCCATAGAGTGACCGATGTTTGCCATAATTGCTTCGGCTATTTTATCATCTCTTTCATTAATGATTTCTGTTTGTGAATTACTGCTTATTACGTTCTTTAGAGCGTTGTAAACTACAGTGTCAATTCTATTTTCTGCATTGATTACAGAGGAATTAAGTGATTGGGCAAATTTAAGAGGATCTGTAATCTTCCATAATACATAACTATCGCTGATCATTGTTTTTTTATCCATAGTAATAACATCGGAGGGTGCCAGATCATAAAACAGGATTTCCTTTGGTAAAGTATCTGCTGTCTGAATAAACGGAACAATCAGACTAATTCCCGGTTTATCAATGACTTTTTGTACCTTCCCAAATTCCCTAACTAATTTATACTCATTTTCATTGGTAATTATCATGGAAGAGAACAATAAAATAATTACAAATATAAAAATTACACTAAACCCTATTTTCTTTTTCATTTATTCATCCCCCTTTTTAGCATTGGTATCTGCGGCAGCAGAAGTTTCATTACTGTTTATTTCAAAAAAAGATTTAATTGGCAAAACCTTGTCTACCCCATTGGTTCCGTCAATAATAACTTCAAGTTCAGGAAGTACTTCTTCCATGGCTTCGTAAAACATTCTCTCTTTTGTAACTACCGGATTCTTTTTGTATTCTTTATACATGGCATTAAATCTTGCTACCTGACCGTTTGCCTCATTAATACGTTCTTCTTTTTGTGCTTCTGCAGATTTGATAATTTTATCTACTTGTGCTTCTGCGGCAGGAAGTTTTTCGTTGCGGTATTTGTTTGCATTATTAATTGCAGTCTCCTTATCTTGTTTTGCAGTTTCTACCGCTTTAAAAGATTCCATAACTTCCTTAGTTGGAGGTTCAGAATCCTGAATGGTTATACTAATTAACTGTATGCCTATATCATAAGCATCTAATTGTTCCACAATTTTTTCTTTAATAACACTTTGGATCTCATTTTTACCTGTGGTTAAAACACTATCTACATCATAGCTTCCAATAACAGTACGGATGCAGCTTTGTGCCATATTATTAAGGATGGATACCGGTTCCTGGGAAGCATATACTGCTTTTACCGGATCAACCACTTTGTACTCTACAAAAAAATCCACATCCACAAAGTTAAAGTCCGATGTAATCATAACAGCTTCTTCTTCTGTGACTTCATTGGAGGACGTATCATAACCAATGGAAAAACCATTAATGGTGGTATTCACTTTTTGCACCTTTTGAATAAAAGGTATTTTAAAATGTAAACCTGGCTCTGCTACCGGTTTTGCAACACCAAATGTAGTTAAAACAGCTTGCTCCTGCTCGTTAATGGTGTATGCAGATGAAAATGACAAAAGGATTGCTGTAATTATTAATAAAATCAACCCTATGTTTTTCAAAGGCCTTTTAGCCTTGCTTTTAAATTCTTCGTAAATATTCATATATTACTCCGATCTGCCCACTGGCATTTTATTAAAAAATTTAGCGGATAAAAAATAAAATGTCATAATTCCCTTTTCTTCCACTATTTTCACATATTATAGCATTGGGATTTTCGTAAGTAAATAAGGGGAAAGGGATTCTAATGTTTTTTTAACATATCTTAACGGTTTTTTAGAAAGGAAAAGATTTCTTTACTAAGAATTTGCTTTTCCTTTCATTATATGAAAGCTTCCGTGAATAAAACCAATAAAATTATGAGATGGTATTGATATAAGTAAAAAAGAATGGAGAAGAAATATGAGTAAAATACTATATGTAAAAGCAAATGCAAAAGAAGAATCGGAATCTAGAACTTTCAAAATTTCAGAAGCATTTATGGAAGAATATAAAAAAAGTCATCCTCAAGATGAAATAATTACGTTAGATTTATATAAAGAAAATATTGAATTTTTACCCTTTGGGCATTTAGATGAATTGCACGGGGCAGATACGAAAAAAGACAGAGGACATCCTATATTAAAATATGCTTATCAATTTATTGAATCAGATAAATACGTAATAGCTGCTCCTTTATGGAATCTGAGTATCCCCTCTATTTTAAAAGCATATATTGATTATATTGCAATGCCGGGGGTTACCTTTAACTACACTGCCAATGGTCCGGTTGGATTGTGTCATAATAAAAAAGGTGTTCATATAGTAACAAGGGGCGGCGGTTATTCACAACCTCCTTTCAATGAATACGAGATGGGGGACCGATATATTCGAACCATATTTGGATTTTTAGGAATAACGGATTTTAATACGATTGCGGCGGAAAATCTTGATGTAATTGGGGCTGATCATGAAGCAGAAATGAAAAAGGCAATGGATCAGGCTTTAGAATTAGCAAAAAGTTTCTAGTATAGACTATTACTAATAAGCAAATATATTTAGCTTAGAAAGAGTTAAAGGGGAATGTAATGTGTGGTTAACTATAGCAGAGATATTTTTAATATTATTTATTATTTTTATAATTATCGCTTGGTTTTTATCAAATATAATATTAAAGCCTAAAATTCTTGATTATGAATCTTTATATAATAAAGAAATGGGCAATGGACGCCTTAATGAGATTCTTTACCAAAATTGGATAAAGGAAGATTATCGTATTAAATCCAGATACGGTTATGATTTATCCTGCCAGATAATTAATGATGAAATCAGTAGAAAACAGTGGGAAATGCCTTGTGAAAAAAGAAAAATAGCAATTATTTGCCATGGTTATACCTGTGCTAAATACAGCAGTATGATATATGCCGATTTATTCATAAAAAGAGGAATCACTGTAATTACCTATGACCATCGAAATCATGGGTTAAGTGGTAAAGCATTCACATCACTGGGATATTATGAAAAGGATGATTTACAAACTGTAATTGACTGGTGCTATCAAAAGTTTGGAGAGAACCTGGCTATTATTACCCACGGAAGAAGATTCATATCAAAGATTGAAAATGAGAAAAAAATTATAGCAGAGAAAACACTCTGCTATAATTTAGTTACAACAATTAAAATGTGGATAATAATATTACATATAAACGACTGCGGTACCGCATGCAGTTACCATAAGCATACCATTACTGGCACCGAGTACTTCATAGTCGACATCCACACCAACAACTGCATTTGCCCCTAATTGTCTGGCACGGTCTTCCATTTCTCTAAGAGCATTTTCTCTGGCATGTATCAATTCATCTTCATAACTTCCGGAACGTCCACCGAAGAAATTAGATAAACCTGCCGCAAAATCCTTAACAAAATTTACACCTGCAACAACTTCACCAAAAACAATACCTCTGTATTCTGTAATCGTTTTTCCTTCAATACTTGGGGTTGTAGTAATAATCATATTCTATCTCCTTCGCCTATTAAATATTATAATTATAGTGTTCTCATTATATAATACATTTAAATATATAGAAATAGTTTTAGATAAATTTAATGTAAATTTAAAGTCTCAATATCTAAATGCAAAGCGTCCTTATTTAACAACCTCCGCCATTTTCATAGCCCGAACCTTTAAAGAAAGCCCAAATAGATTAATAAACCCTTCCGCATCATGATGGTCATACAGGTCGCCTGTAGTGAAAGAAGCAATGCTTTCATTATATAAGGAATAAGGAGAAGTAGTACCTTGCTTGATAAGGTTTCCTTTATATAATTTTAACTTAACTTCACCGGTTACATATTCCTGAGTGGAATCTACAAATGCCTGCAAAGCTTCACGAAGAGGAGTAAACCATTTTCCTTCGTAAACAATATCAGCAAATTTATTGCCAATATCTTTTTTATAAGTAAACGTATCACGGTCTAAGATTAATTCTTCTAATTGGTTGTGAGCCTCCATAAGAATAGTGCCTCCGGGAGTTTCATAGACACCACGGGATTTCATACCTACAACACGGTTTTCCACAATGTCGATAATACCAATTCCATGTTTTCCCCCAAGAGTATTAAGTTCCTCTATAATGTGGGAAGCCTTCATAGACTTTCCGTTTAATTTTGTGGGGATGCCTTTTTCGAAGGATAAAGTAATGGTCTCGCCTTCATCCGGAGCTTTTTCAGGAGACACACTAAGTACTAATAAATGGTTATAATTTGGAGGGGCAGCAGGGTCTTCCAACTCCAATCCTTCATGGCTGATATGCCATAAATTTCTGTCCCGGCTATAACTGTTATCAGCAGAGAAAGGTAAGTCAATACCGTGTTCTTTACAATATTCGATTTCTTCTTCTCTGGAGGATACATTCCAGATTCTCCATGGAGCAATTATCTTTAAGTCAGGAGCAAGTGCTTTAATGGCTAATTCAAAACGAACCTGATCATTACCTTTACCCGTAGCACCATGACAGATGGCAGTAGCATATTCTAATCTTGCTATCTCTACTAATTTTTTTGCAATAACAGGTCTTGCCATAGAAGTACCTAATAAATATTTATTTTCATAAACAGCACCCGCTTTTACGCAAGGCATTACATAATCATCTACGAATTCATCTACCACATCTTCTATGTATAATTTTACAGCACCGGATAATTTTGCTCTTTCCTCCAGACCATCCAGTTCATTTCCCTGGCCTACATTAATGCAGACACATACCACATCGTAATCGTAATTTTCCTTTAACCAAGGTATAATCATGGTAGTATCCAATCCGCCGGAATAAGCTAATATAACTTTTTCTTTCATAATGATTCCTCCTTAAAATATTACTTTTCTTGCTAATTTATTATAAATATACACCATAATGTTAATTTATGCAATAGGGAATTGAAAAAACAGCCCAGTATATTTTACTGAGCTGCGTTCTCGTTATGAAGTGATAAGATATAAAGACTTATAAATTATCACTTCTATTTATCGTTAATTTATATATTGAAAATAATTCAATTATTTTTTGTCATGGCAATTAGGATATTTTTCGGGTTTGTAGAAGAAAACTTTAACAACGTAATCTTTTTCGGATTCAACTCCAAATAAGAATTGACCGCATTCATCAGTAAAAGTAAAAGTTACCGGTATTAAATCACAGTCCTTTTCATGACATTTGTCGTAGCCTTTATCGTATCCTTTGTCAAATTTATCGCATTCTCTTTCGTATTTGTCTTCACATCTGTCTTCGTATTTCTTTTCACATTTTGATTCATAAGTTCTACATTCTTTATTTTTCTTGAAAAGTTTAACTATAGCTCCTTCAACAGGTTTGCCATTAGGGAATTTAACAACACCATGAATAGCAGCTCTGCATTCTTTTTCTAATTCAATACAAAGATCTATTTCCTCGTTTGGTTTAATTTGATCACATCCGGATAAGTCGATTCTGCTTAATTTCCAGCCCATATATTCACCTCCTTCCTTATGTATCAAGAGGTTTTATATTTACTTCCAATTCTAATAGATTACTATCAGATAGAGTGAGCGGTTCTTTATTGCTATATTGTGTCTCTTTCCCATAGAAGTCTTTTGACACGATAGTTATAATTTCATATTCGACTAAGGATGGGTCTTTTTCATAATATTTCTTCTCTGAATTTATATTTTTAATAATTGCATCTTTAAAGTGAGAGTTTTCGTTATAAGCTTCATAAGTGACAGACTCAAATTCTCCCTTCAGATATTCGATTATTTTCTCTTCATGTGCTTTTTTATCATCATCTCCGACATAATAATTGATAATTGCTCTTGCTACAGATTCAGGGCAGAATTCAAAAGCTTTGTGAACTCTTAAAGTGGGTATATCTTCTTTTACATCTGTTGATAAAACCAATTCTTTGCTATTGTTGTAAAACAATTGAATTCCAAGGCTGTCACATATCAATTTTAAATAGTCAATCATCTTTATACCCATTACATATCACACCTTTTTGTATATGTGATGCTGCCACAAAAAATCAGGTTGAAAGAATCACTTTGTGGCATCCTTTCTATTTGTTTATTTTCCTTCAACCTTACCCTTTTTGTCTTAATTGATTTCTTATTTTCCTTTTTTGCGTTTCCTTTTTTCATTTGCTTTTTATAGTAATATACTATTCGGGAAAATAAAAAATGTGACACTATTCGATTTAAAAAAATAAAAAAATGTCGATAATAAACTAAATTAGTTTAAAAAATTTGTTTTATAGATGCTAAAAATGAGTTATAATAAGGTTTATAAAAGAATAATTACAAGGCGCTAGTGCGCCAGAATCGAGGTAATCATGCATAAGATTATTCTGGCATCAGGGTCACCCAGAAGAAAAGAAATATTGGAACAGGTAGGAATATCGTTTGGAGTAGTAGCAAGTAAGGATGAAGAAGTGATTCAAAAATCCAAGCCGGAAGAAATCGTAGAAGAGCTGGCAACCAAAAAAGCATGCAGCGTAGCTTCCAATATGGAAGAGGGAACCGTTGTTATCGGTGCTGACACTATGGTTGCCCTGAATGACCAAGTAATGGGTAAACCAAAAGGTGAGCAGGATGCTAAAGATATGATTAGAAAATTACAAGGGAAAAAGCATCAGGTATATACCGGGGTTTGTGCAGTAATAAAAGAAGCTGGTAAAGAAAATAGAATAATTTCTTTTGTTCAATGTACGGATGTATGGGTATATCCTATGACAGAAGAGCAGATAGATGCATATGTTGCCTCTGGAGAACCTATGGATAAAGCAGGCGCATATGGAATTCAGGGAAAGTTTGCTGTTTATATTGAGAAAATAGAAGGGGATTATCTAAATATCGTTGGATTCCCGGTATCCAGATTGTATCAGACATTATTGAAAGAGGGTATTGATTTAACGGTTTGTAGATAAAATTATTTTAAAAAATATAAATTGAAAATGTATTTTTATAAAACTGAATATGTTTATATAAGAAGACTGTTATAAAACTGTCATTCTGAGCATAAATTTGGAAATACTGAATTTGCGGAAAAAACCTCATTGGAAATGTGGTGATTTCCAAGATAAATAGGTGCTTGGAAATCAGACTATTGTTTTGTAACAGTCTTTTTTTATTTTAATATTAAATAACTTATAAAGTACACTATGTTTTTATAGTAATTTTTAAAATATGGTATTGAATAATATTTAGTTTAGATGTATAATTATGAACAATAATTGAAAAACAGAGAAATTAAAGCTTCATTTTGGAATGAAACGTAGGATAGGGAGGAATGCATATGATTAAAGTAGGTATCATTGGAGCAACCGGATATGCGGGACAGGAATTAGTAAGAATTTTGCTACAGCATAAAAAAGCAGAAATTGTCTGGTATGGTTCCAAAACTTACATAGATAAAAAATATTATGAAGTATATCAAAACATGTTTCAGCTGGTAGATGCGGATTGTATGGCTGATAATATGGAAGAACTGGCAGATAAAGCGGATGTTATATTCACAGCCACACCTCAGGGATTATGCGCTTCTTTAATAAACGAGGAAGTACTTTCGAAGGTCAGAGTAGTTGACCTTAGCGCCGATTTTAGAATGAAAGACATAAACATATATGAAGAATGGTATGGCATAGAACATAAAAGTCCGGATTATATAAAAGAAGCGGTTTATGGATTATGCGAAATTAACCGGGAAAAGATTAAGAAGGCAAGGCTGGTGGCAAATCCAGGATGCTATCCCACTTGTTCTACTTTAGCCATATATCCTCTTTTAAAAGAAGGACTTCTTGAACCGAATTCTATTATTATAGATGCAAAATCAGGAACGTCGGGAGCAGGAAGAAGTCCTAAAGTCAATAATTTGTATTGTGAAATCAATGAGAATATAAAGGCTTACGGTGTTGCCAGTCACAGACATACACCGGAGATTGAAGAACAGTTATCATATGCAGCGGGAGAAAACCTTTACGTGAATTTTACTCCTCACATGGTTCCTATGAATAGAGGAATTCTGGTAACTGCTTATGGTAATTTGAAAAAACAAGTTACATATGAGGAAGTAAAAGCAATCTATGATAAATATTATAAAAAAGAATATTTTATTCGTGTGTTAGATAAGGGGATCTGTCCTGAAACCAGATGGGTGGAAGGAAGTAATTTTGTTGATATAAATTTTTGCATTGATAAGAGAACAAATCGTATTATCATGATGGGAGCTATGGATAATCTTGTGAAAGGAGCAGCCGGTCAGGCCGTACAGAATATGAATCTATTATTTGGCTTAAAAGAGACAGAAGGACTGCAGGCAGTTCCCATGTTCCCATAGATATTAGACCCTTTACAACATTGACTTTCTGCCGGTTTAGAAAGTTGATATCATTAAGAGGAGAGAAAGTATTGTATGGAGGTTCGGTTGAAAAAACAAGTTTTTCGACCAGTAATTTGTGCTGGGGCACAAAGTTGTAATTATTATTAAGAGGTGCTAAAGCACCGGAATCGAGGTTATTATGGAAATTATAAAAGGCGGAGTTACTGCTGCAAAAGGATTTAAGGCAGCAGGTATATATGCAGGAATTAAGAGAAAGAGAAAAGATATGGCTTTAGTATATAGTGTAGTTCCCGCAAAGTCAGCAGGAACTTTTACCACCAATACTGTAAAAGCGGCTCCTGTAAAATGGGATATGAAACTAATCAAAGAGAATGAAACAGCAATTGCAGTTGTTCTAAACAGCGGCGTGGCCAATGCCTGTACCGGCGAAGAAGGGGAAATCAATAATTATAAGATGGCAGAAGCTGTAGGGACTAATTTAAATATAGCAACCAATACAGTACTTACCTGCTCAACAGGTGTTATCGGCAAGCAGCTTCCTATAGATGTAATCACAGAAGGTGCAAAATTGTTGGCGGAAAATATGGAGGACAGTCCTGGGGCAGGTACTATGGCGGCGGAAGCCATTATGACAACCGACACTTATTCCAAAGAATACGCAGTAACTATTCGTTTAGAAGATAAATTAATTACCATTGGGGGAATGGCAAAAGGTTCCGGTATGATTCATCCCAATATGGCAACTATGCTTGGTGTAGTTACTACGGATATTGCCATCAGTAAGGAATTGTTACAAGAAGCAATCCGTGCCAATGTAAAAGAAACCTTTAACATGATATCCGTTGATCGTGATACTTCAACCAATGATTCCCTCATTATCCTTGCCAATGGACTAGCAGGTAATAAAGAAATCACAGAAAAAAACAAAGATTATGATACCTTCTGTGAAGGGCTAAGGGCGGTAACCACTAATCTTGCCAAGAAAATGGCAGCAGATGGAGAAGGTGCCACAAAATTATTTGAAACAGTAGTAATTGGTGCAGAGAGCAAAGAACAGGCAGTTACCTTAGGCAAATCCATTATCACAAGTAATCTTGTAAAAACGGCAGTATACGGTAACGATGCAAACTGGGGAAGAATCTTATGTGCAATGGGCTACTCCGGGGTAGAATTTGATCCTGATAAGGTGGATTTATATATAGAAAGTTCGGAAGGTAAATTAAAGTTAGTTGAGAATGGTATGGCAGCTCAGTACAGTGAAGAATATGCTGCCAAAATCTTAAAAGCAAAAGAAGTAAGGGCTGTTGCAGATATGAAGATGGGGAGTGAAACAGCTACTGCATGGGGCTGTGATTTAACTTATGATTATATAAAAATAAATGCAGATTATCGTTCCTGATATCTTGCACTATTGCTATCTGAATGAAATCTGCCCTTATTCTGAAACGAAATGGAAAAAGTCATTGTATATGCTGAGGTTTTTCATTTGTTGATTCAGAATAATATATACAGGCAATTATTTTAATCAAAGTAAAATCTATATATTATAGAGGATATAATAGGAGGAAGTCAGAATGGAACAAATGGATCAGCTTCTGATAAAAGCCCAGACTTTAATCGAAGCATTACCATACATACAAAAATTCAATAATAAAAAAGTAGTAGTGAAATATGGCGGCAGCGCCATGTTGGACGAAAATCTTCAATTAAATGTAATTAAAGATGTAGCTTTACTGAAATTAGTAGGCATGCAGCCAATCATTGTTCATGGTGGAGGTAAGGAAATCAGCAAATGGGTAGAACTTCTTGGTCATGAATCAAAATTCGTGGAAGGATTACGGGTAACAGATGAAGAAACCATGGAAGTAGCAGAAATGGTTCTAGGTAAAGTGAATAAAGGGCTGGTTCAGATGGTGGAGCAGCTGGGAGTAAAAGCAGTTGGCATAAGCGGAAAAGATGGTGCAACCATTAAGGTAGAGAAAAAAATACTGAAGGGACAGGATATTGGTTACGTGGGAAATATCATTGATGTAAATGTTGAG
Organism: Anaerocolumna sp.; assembly: GCF_032079385.1. Taxonomy (NCBI): domain Bacteria; kingdom Bacillati; phylum Bacillota; class Clostridia; order Lachnospirales; family Lachnospiraceae; genus Anaerocolumna; species Anaerocolumna sp. The sequence continues at coordinate 48,791 of NZ_DAMAUC010000015.1, read as the reverse complement.
TTAATCAATACTTTAATTGATAACAACTTTATTCCTATCATTGCACCTATTGGTCTGGATGAGAACTTTCATGCCTACAATATTAATGCGGATGATGCGGCCTGTGCAATAGCAACAGCGGTTGGAGCAGAGAAATTAGCATTTCTTACAGATACGGAAGGGGTGTACAAAGACCCTGAAGATAAAAAGACCTTAATATCGGCATTGACTTTAAAGCAGGCTGATCAACTTATTGATGAGGGATATATTGGCGGGGGAATGCTCCCCAAATTGAAAAATTGTATTGATGCAGTAAGGAATGGTGTATCAAGAGTTCACATATTAGATGGGAGAATGGAGCACTGTTTATTACTGGAGTTCTTTACAAATAGAGGAATTGGCACGGCTATCATTAATAATGAAAGTTTATTTGAACATGAAAAGTAGGAGGTAAACAGATGTTAACGGAAGAATATATTGATAAGGCTGAAAAGGTCTTAATGCATACCTATAGCAGATACCAAATCCTTCTGGATAAAGGAGAAGGAGTATATCTTTATGATATGAATGGAAAAAAATATCTGGACTTTGCAGCAGGAATTGCAGTATTTGCATTAGGATATGGAAATAAGGAATATAACAATACTTTAAAAAGTCAAATTGACAAGCTCCTACATACCTCTAATTACTATTATAATGTGCCTGCTATAGAAGCGGCATCCAAACTGTCAAAAGCCTCCGGCATGGATCGTATATTCTTTACTAATAGCGGAACAGAGGCAATAGAAGGGGCTATTAAACTGTCAAGAAAATATTTTTATAAAAAGAGAGGTTTTACCGGCGGTGAAATCATATCTATGAACCACTCCTTCCACGGAAGAAGTATGGGAGCATTGTCCATTACCGGTAATGTGAAATATAGGGAAGCCTTTGAGCCATTAGTGGGCGGAGCAGCATTTGCGGAATTCAATGATTTGGATAGTGTAATAGAGAAGATAAATGAAAATACCTGTGCTATTATTGTGGAACCTATTCAAGGAGAAGGTGGGCTTTATCCGGCTGATTCAAAATTCCTTAAAGGGCTAAGAAAATTATGTGACGAAAAGGATATAATTCTTATATTTGATGAAATACAATGTGGAATGGGGAGAACTGGCACCATGTTTGCATATGAGGGTTATGGGGTGAAACCAGATATTATCACAACAGCAAAAGCCTTAGGTTGTGGTGTTCCCATCGGAGCCTTTGCAGCAGTCGAAAAAGTAGCCAGTGCATTTGAACCTGGTGATCACGGAACTACCTACGGGGGGAATCCTTTTGCAACAGCTGGGGTAAGCAAAGTATTTGACTTATTCCAAAGTGAAAATATACTTAATCACGTAAATGAAGTCTCAGGTTACTTAGAAGAAAAACTGGAGGAATTAGTGAATAAATATGATTTTATTTTAGAACGCAGAGGAAAAGGCCTCATGCAGGGATTGGAATTTAATAAGCCCGTAAAAGAAACCATTTTAGCAGCTATGGATAAAGGATTAATCATTATTAATGCAGGAGCAAACATTCTTCGTTTTGTTCCGCCTTTAATTATTACGAAAGAAAATATTGATCAGATGATTTATATTTTAGAAAGTTGTTTGGAATAAAAAGTTTAATAAAAAGCTTATATAAAAAAAGTAATAATTATGCTTACAACCCCTACTAAAACAATAAAAGCACCTTTTATTCGTGTACATTTTACATAAAAATCAGATGGACTATCTATTGAATCAGATTTCCATTGTTCTGAAAATTCATACCATATATCCGGTTTAATAGCCATAATTAAACCAATTAAAAGACATATTATTCCACCTACAAAAGTCATAATTATCCTCCTGATTTACTAGAATATTATCCATGTAATCCACCCTCCTTAAAATTTTCAAAATATTAAGCGTTGTTTTGCACATATTTTAAATTTTTAGCATTAGCAATAATTTCTTTTGGAAAGTGTGTTAGTTCCAGAAGGCGAATTGCATTTTTAGTTGTGGCAGCACCTTCATGTATTTTGTACTCAAAGATAATATCATTTTCCTGAATTTGTTCACAAAAATGGTAATTATCATATAATCCATTTAGCAGTTGGGTTAATTCAATATCATGGGATGCTACAATAGCTATGCAATTCTTACTATTTAAATACTTCAATATGGAAGCAGAAGCCGCAATTCTTTCTTCTGTATTAGTACCTCTAAGGATTTCATCAATGGCACAAATGATTACCCGTTCTTCATTTAAACTCTGAATAATTCGATTTAAATATTTAATTTCTTTGATAAAATAACTTTCCCCTGACATTAAATCATCCCGAACAGCCATGGAAGTGATTATTTTTCCATAAGGCAATGTAAAATCTTTTGCCATGCAAGTATTTATGTTCTGTGCAAGAATGGAGTTGATTGTAACAGCCTTTATAAAAGTTGACTTTCCGGAGGCATTGGAACCGGTAATGATGCAGTTATTATTAAACTGGACGGTATTGCAGATGGGCTCATCTATAAGAGGATGATAAATATCTTCCATTTGTATTTTATGTTCTTTTATAAAGGTTGGAGTACAATAAAAAGGCAAACTTTCTCTAAAGGATGAAATGGAGATGCACATATCTATTTCACCAACTTTTTTATATAACTCCATAAATAGCTTTTGTTTTCCCATTAATATTCTTATTATTTTATTGTATATAATAAAATCCCACAAAGTAGCACCGATTATATAATCAAAGAAAATGGCTTCGGCATTACCGGTTAGACTTATTTCCTTTTTTGATTGTATTCGCCCTACCAGATGATTTAGATTTTTAAATGGAACTGCAAGATCCTTTAAATCTTTAAATTTGTTTTCGTAAGAGAATTTATTGGTATTGGTAAGTTTACCTGCAAATTTTACTATCTGAAGAATACTTCCAAGCGTATTTAGATAGGTCTCATACTTAATTTTATTTTTGATATAGACAATCATATTAATTACAAAGATACCCAAAGTTATAAATAATAGATTGGGATTTTGAAAAATAAAAGAGGGCAAAATTGATAGGATTAATAATATCTGCATAATACGGTAACCCCATATACCGGGAAGAGTCACCATATCTAAATTATTCATTAGCATTGGTAAAGAGTAGCTTCCATCTGCTTTACCTAATGAAGATAATAATAATTGGGTGTTTTCTCTCTCTTGGCTGTTCTTATCGAAGAAATTGATTTTATTTTCAAGTAATTCATTTGCCTGTTTATTTTTCGGTAAACAGTGCAGAGTGTGATATAAAATCTGTTCACCAGCAAAAGAATTGCAATTATTTATTCTTTGGAAGACTAGATTCATATCTAAATCATTCCATGTGACATCATCCATTTTTTCATCTTCTGGAATGGATTCTTTATGAGAATTCCAGAATTCACGGATGTTTTTCCAATTATATTCTTTATCTCCTGGCTTTTTTCCATAGTGGATTTTCATCCAGATTATAAGTCTTTTCTTTGCTGCTATTTGCCCGTATACTATTGCAATGAATATTACGGCGATTATCCCTAATGTAAAATATAATGGCTGCATATCGTTCCTCCCAAACAAATCCGGTTAACATGTCCTGCATCTTATGAAGAACTTATTCCAATTAAATAAAAAAATCATAAAATTATCTTTATTATATACTAATTATTACCAGATTTCTACTATCCCTTAAAATTATTATGCGCAAATGAGGTCATGGTTTTTACCTGTTATTTATAATCAATTTATAAAATAAAAAAGTGCCTTCTAATTCATTTAATTACTTGACAAACTGAATACCTTTCAAAATCCTGTCAAAAATATAAAAGATTATATAACTATAGATTGGAAGGTGATTTCTATGATGGGTTGGATTATTGCAATAATATCCGGAGCATTAATGAGCATTCAGGGAGTATTTAATACAGGGGTTACAAAGCAGACCAGTATCTGGGTATCCTCAAGCTTTGTACAGCTTTCTGCATTCGTTGTATGTATGGTGGCCTGGTTCATTACAGGAAGGGAAAGCAGTTTTGGAGCATTAATGAAAGTGGATAATAAATATATGCTTTTAGGCGGTGCCATGGGAGCTTTTATAACCTATACAGTTATTAAAAGTGTAGATACCCTGGGGCCTGCAAAAGCCATTATGATTATCGTAACTGCTCAATTAATTGTGGCATATGGAATTGAGTTATTAGGTATCTTTGATGTAGAAAAAGTAAAGTTTGAATGGAGAAAACTAATTGGTCTGGCATTGATTATCGGAGGTATTATTACCTTTAAGTGGGAGTAGTACTTACGATTTTCTTACAATAAAAAATCTTTCGAAATTCCTATTGTAATCAACTGGTTTATTCGGTAGAATAATAGTATACAATTAGTATTGAGGATACGAAATTGCTATAGCCTTTTCTGAAATCTAAAGGGAGATAGTATGGATAGAAGAAAAAGGTTAAAAATTGTTGCTATTTTTATGTTCATTTTGGCAGCCGGTACCATTTACAGTTGTACAGGTACTAAGAAACAAGAATCAGAAATATTATTACTCAATCAAGAAAAAGAATCTTCACAAGATCGAGGCGTGGCAGAATCTATACAGGATGTAAGTTTTGAGGAATCTTCACAGGATCAAGTGTCACAAGCATCTTTAACAACAGATGAATCCCAAATTCCCTTACAAGACCCAAAAGATAATAAAACTCTTCCGGTTTCAGAGGACGAAAATCCAGATCATGCCCCACCGGTACAGGTTAAGAGCATATCTTATATTTATGTTCACTTATGCGGAGCTGTGAAGAAACCTGATGTTTATAAGGTAGAGGCCAACATCCGATTAGTGGATGTAATTGCATTAGCCGGAGGACTAACCCCAGATGCTGCCGGAGATTTTGTCAATCAGGCATCGATTTTAGATGACGGACAACAGATATATATTCCTACTATAGATGAAGTCAAAGATAAAACACCCCTGGAATTTGTTACAAGTACACCATTGCCGGATAAAAAGAATGGTAATGATTCGAAAGAAAGCAATGGTATAGTTAATATTAATACCGCGTCTATGGAGGAACTTATGACCTTATCCGGAATTGGAAAGGCAAAAGCAAAGAGCATTGTGGATTATCGTGAGGTCCATAATGGTTTTCAATCCATTGAAGAAATTAAGAAGATTGATGGAATTAAAGATTCTGTCTACAACAAAATAAAAGATTCTATTTCAGTAAAATAGGCATGTTCAGATATTATATAAGCAGCATGGAATTAGTAAATAAGAAAATTATAATGAGGTGATAAAAGTGGGGAAAAAAGTACTCGTAGTGGATGATGAGAAGTTAATAGTGAAAGGGATACGTTTTAGTCTTGAACAGGACGGAATGGAAGTAGATTGTGCTTATGATGGTGAAGAAGCTCTGGAAGCTGCTAAGAAAAAGGAGTATGATGTAGTATTATTAGATGTTATGCTTCCAAAATTAACAGGCTTTGAAGTGTGTCAGCAGATACGAGAATTTTCCAGCATGCCTATTATAATGTTAACAGCCAAAGGCGATGATATGGACAAAATACTTGGGTTAGAGTATGGCGCAGATGATTATATTACAAAACCATTTAATATTCTGGAAGTAAAGGCACGCATTAAAGCAATTATGCGCCGCAGTTCCAAAAAGAATTCTGAAGCTTCTGCAGCAAAAGTTGTTACCCATGGTGGTCTGAAAATTGACTGCGAAAGCAGACGGGTTTATGTCAATAATAAAGAAGTAAATTTAACTGCTAAAGAATTCGATCTACTGGAATTATTAATATTCAATCCAAATAAAGTTTATAGCCGTGAGAATCTTCTCAACACTGTTTGGGGGTATGATTACCCTGGTGATGTAAGAACTGTTGATGTTCATGTACGTAGATTACGTGAAAAGATTGAAGATAATCCAAGTGAACCAAAATATATACATACAAAATGGGGTGTCGGCTATTTTTTCCAAGATTAGAGAAAAATTATGGTTTTTAAGGAGTATGAGAGTACAAAGTATAGCTATTGTATTCTTGGTAGGTATTATACCAATCGTGTCTGTATCCTGGAGTTTGATACAGACCTACAATCAAAAGGCTGTAAGCCAAAGAATCAATGAACTGCAAAGGCAGGGTAATTCTTTGGCTAACCTGTTACAGTCTACAGGATATTTAACCAATAAAGATATACCTGAAGTAAACTCGGAGATTGCTCAAATTGCGGGAATCTATGAGGGACGAATTATTATCGTTAATAATAGTCTGAATATTGTAAAAGATACTTACGGGCTGGAAGAAGGAAATACTTTAATTGCAGAAGTAGTAATTAAAACCCTTCGAGGTACCAATGCACCCTTCCATAATAAAAATAGAAATTATATTGAGATGACTATACCAATCACCCATAATACAGCAAATAATACAACAAAAGAGGTTATGGGTGTTATTGTGATGATTTTCTCTACAAAAAACATTGTGGCTATTTCGGACATGCTATCCCAGAAAACCGTGGTTTTGTTCATAACTATGGCGATCTTAATATTTGTGTTTGCATTTTTCTATAGTGCTGTTTTAACAAAACCTTTAAAAAGGTTAAGAGGCGCAATCGAACATTTAACAGAAGGATATATGGATGAAGAAGTTTCAATCAGTGGTTTTTATGAAACGGACCTTATATCCAACTCATTAAATCAAATGCTTTTAAGAATGAAAAACCTTGAAAAATCTAGACAGGAATTCGTATCCAACGTGTCTCATGAGTTAAAGACGCCTTTAACTTCTGTGAAAGTTTTAGCAGATTCTTTATTAATGCAGGAGAATGTGGCACCTGAATTGTATCGGGAATTCTTAGTGGACATAGCAGAAGAAATTGAACGTGAAAGTAAAATCATTAATGATTTATTATCCCTGGTTAAATTAGATAAAACAGCCAGTGATATGAATATTGCATCTACTAATATTAATGACTTATTGGAATCTGTTTTAAAACGTCTGAGACCAATTGCAAAAAAACGTAACATTGAGCTGGTGTTTGAGAGTTTTCGACCTGTAGTAGCAGAAGTAGATGAAGTAAAACTGTCTTTAGCAATTTCTAATTTAATTGAGAATGCTATTAAATATAATGTGGAAGACGGTTGGGTTCGTGTTTCTTTAAATGCTGACCACAAATATTTTTATGTTAAAGTTGCAGATTCTGGAATTGGTATACCCGAAGACGCACAGGATTTTATATTTGATCGTTTTTATCGTGTGGATAAGGCACGTTCCAGAGGTACAGGAGGTACCGGCCTTGGTCTGTCCATTACCAAGAACGCCATACACATGCACAAAGGTGCAATCAAAGTATACAGCAAAGAAAATGAAGGAACTACATTTACCGTTCGTGTTCCAATCAATTATATTGCTTAATCCTTTATTAAGGAGATAGTGTGACGGCACAAATCTGCATGATTGTAGCAGAATGGGAGGTTATTAGAAAATGTTTAAAGTCAACCGCAAAAGTATTTGGAAAACATTATGTATACTCATGGTTTTGGTGGTTCCCTTTATCGTCGCAGGCTGTGGTAATAAAAATAGCAAAAAAAATAGCAATGTTCCGAAAGAAAATATTAAAAAAATATATTACATTGACACCAATGAAACAAAAATTGTTTGTCAGGAGTATACCACTGTATCTACAACGAAAGAAGATTTGGTGAAAGAATATTTAGAAGCTATAAGTCAGGAACCGAAAGATATTACTATGAAAAAGGCACTGCCTGAAAATGTTCATGTGGAGGAAATTTCCTTTAATGAGGATGGTAGATTAACACTTAATTTTAATTCTGATTATAAAAACCTTACCGGTATATCGGAAGTATTATGCCGTGCTACCATAGTAAAAACCTTAAGCCAGATTGAAGAAGTGGAATATATTGAATTCAATGTGAATGGACAGCCATTAATGGGTCCCAATGAAAAACCAATTGGTTTCATGGAAAGCTCGGATTTTATTGACAATACCAGAGCAGAGAATGTATTTGTAACCATGTATTATGCAAATGCAACTGGGAAAGCATTAGTTTCTTCTAATTTAAAAATATCCTATGATGGTAATCGTTCCATAGAACAATTAATTATACAGCAATTAATATCCGGTCCGGAAGTAATTGAAGGACCCCTTGAAAAAGAAATGAAGAAAAGCATTCCTGATGGCACCGAATTATTAAAGGTTACCACAAAAGATGGAATCTGTTATGTGGATTTTAATGACAAGTTCATGTCTAAAATATCGGGAGTAAACGACGAAGTTATTATTTATTCTGTAGTAAACTCTCTTGTTGAACTATCCGGTATTAATAAAGTAAAATTCACCATTAACGGAGAAGTAAAAAAGAATTATGGGGATGGAATCCCATTTGAAGGTCTCTTTGAAAGAAACTTAGAAATAGTAGAAGGTAGTAAATAAAGGGGGATGGTTTTGAACATAAGAAGACCGCTTGTATGGCTGCTGACTTTTTATATAGCAGGAATTGCACTATATAAAGTCGGCGGCATATCGATAGTAGTCATAACAATACTAATATGTACTTTGGTTTTATGGAGGCTGTTACTTCCTAAGTGTAAGAGGAGGGAAAGGCTTAGCAACTTTGGATTTGCTTTGGGATTTCCTATTCTTTTTATCTTAGGATACAGTATTATGAATTACCAGCTAAAGCCAAATGAAATGGATCAGATATTCACCGATAACATAAAAGGTATTGTGTATGGAAAATTACAAATGCTTGAAGATAAAGGCGATTACGTGGTACTGACGCTGACTGATAATGTAATTGACCTGAATTCCGACCATATAAAGAATAATCTTAATGAAGTATTATTAAACAAAAATAAAGCAAATAATTCTATAAAAGAAGATGTCCTATATCATAGTAATAAAATAAAAGTCTACACATCTGAAAATTCTAAGTTTAAAATCGGCAACATCTTAGCTGTATCCGGAAAAATCGAAAAATTTCAAAAAGCAACAAACTCAGGGCAATTTAATGAATATGAATATAATAAAATCCAATGGATTGATTTTAAGGTAAAAGCAGAGAAAGTAAAAGTAATTAATAGCAGCTATTCCTGGTTTTATCAAAGGTTGTATGAAATAAAAAATAGATTTATACAGATTTATGAACAAATCCTTCCCCAAAAAGATGCGGGACTCATATCCGCAATGATTTTAGGAGATACCTCCAGTCTTGATAAGGATATAAAGAACTTATACAAGGAAAATGGTATATCTCATATTCTTGCTATATCCGGTCTTAATGTATCTTTAATTGGAATGTCATTGTTCTATTTATTACGTAGATTACGAATTCCTAATTTTATTGCAACCCTATTGTCTATCTTTCTAATTTTTTCTTTTGGAGTCCTGACTAATTTCAGTGTTTCTACCAATCGGGCTGTGGTAATGTTAATAATATTTATGTGGGGAGGAGTGATTGGAAGAACCTACGACTTACTTTCTGCTGCTTCACTAAGTGCTTTAATCATATTAATACAATCTCCTATGGAAATTTATAATGCAGGTTTCTTATTATCTTTCAGTGCAATCTTAGGTATGGCTCTTTTATATCCGATTTTTAAAAATATGATAGGGAAAAAGTATAAATTAGCGGAAGCCTTTCTATTGACATTGAGTATCCAAATTATTACATTACCTGTTATGTTGTACTTCTTTTATGAAATTCCTCTCTATTCAATAATTATTAATCTTATTATTTTACCCCTTTCTTCTTTGATTGTGCTGATTTCTCTGGTGGCGGGTATGGTCGGATTAATAGCTATCCCATTAGGATTATTTATAATTGGAGGAGTTCACTATATCCTTAATTTTTATGAAATAGTATGTCGCTTTGGGGAAAAGTTACCTGGCAGGATGATATTAGTTGGCAGGCCGGATTTATGGCTTCTTGCTTTTTATTACTTCATATTAATTGTCTGGATTCTCCTGAATACTGAGGTATTACGTAAAAAAACAATAGTACTGCTATCCTTTCTATTACTAATATTTATTAAATCTAAAAACGTTGATTTAGAAGTGACATTTATTGATGTAGGACAGGGAGACTGCATATTCATGAAAAGTCCTGAGAATGTAACTTATTTGATTGACGGTGGAAGTTCTGACGTTAAGGAGGTAGGAAAATATAGAATAGAGCCCTTTCTGAAATCAAAGGGAGTGTGGAAACTAGACTATGTTATATTAACTCATTTAGATACCGACCATATATCCGGTGTATTGGAACTTATGGAGAATAGTAAGAATGGCGGTTATGAAGGAAACATAGTAATGGGTCATTTAATACTTCCCAATGTACAGGAGAAAGATCAGGAGTATATGGATATTGTTACATTGGCAGAAAGTAAAGGAATTAAAGTTCTGTATATACAGAAGGGGGATGTTATAAAAGAGAATCATGTAACAATGACCTGTTTAAATCCCTCATCGGATACCTTACATGCGGATAATGCTGCTTCTGTAGTTTTAAGTGTTAATTATGGTGATTTTGATCTGCTACTTACGGGAGATCTGGAGGGAGAAGGTGAAAGACAAGTATTGAGTATCTTAAATAGTACTTCATCACTATTACCGCCACAGGATAAAGATACGGATGAAATTCTTAGTGAACCCATAGAAGTTATTAAGGATTATGATGTTTTAAAAGTGGCTCATCATGGTTCCAAAAACTCCACTTATGAACCATTTCTTTCCCTTACCAGACCTGAACTTGCCTTAATATCCTGCGGGCGAAACAACCGATACGGTCATCCAAGTCCTGAGACGCTGAAACGGCTTGAGGATGCCGGCAGTGAAACTATGATTACATACGAAAGCGGCGCGGTTACCATCAGTACAGATGGCAAGAAGATGGAGGTAAAGGGGTTCCTTGTAAACTTTTAAAAAATATTTAAGAAATTATAGAATTAAAATATTTAAGAAAAATTACAGAAATGTATTGACATTTTTTTAATAAGATAATAATATATACTAAACATATCAAAATAGTATGAAATAAGAGGGAGTAAAATGATTACATCGTATGCTTTTATCAATAATTCAGAGTGTTGTTGCAGGGGCAAGTTCAATTGTATAGTACTTGTGCCTGTAGCTTCGTGCTGCTTTATAGAAAACATAATGGTCTAGTCTATTCCGTTTTATAGACAATTCTAATATGTATGAAAGACAGGTGCGTGGAATGTACCTGTCTTTTTGTTATTCTTCAATAAATAAGAAGGAGTGTGAAGTATGCTGGAAGCCGAAGCTAGTATGACAGCAATAATATGTGCGTTTACCAGAGCGTACCATTCAAAGTATGCATTAAATAAAGTTTATGACGATTATTTGGCATATGAGATGATTGGAGAGATGGAATATAAGCTCGTGATGGAGAGAATGAATAGGATAATAAAGGAAGAAAATTTTCAATTATCAGGATTCACATTGGGAAGTTTATTAGATGAATTGGTATCACCAATTATTTTATCAAGAATAAAGTATGCAGAAACATGTTTGAAAAAATATATGGAAGATAGCCGTGAGATACAATACGTCAATTGCGGTGCAGGTATGGATTCTTTTGCATTTCGTAATACAGATGAACGGATTCAGATATTTGAATTGGATCATCCAAATACACATTACTATAAGATAAACAGAATAAAACAATTAAAATGGTTGGTTCCAGATAATGTACATCATATCTCTATCGATTTTGACAAGCAAAATATGGTGGAATCCTTAATAGAGGCGGGTTTTCAACCAGATAAGAAGACATTCTTTGCAATACTTGGAGTGACCTATTATCTGGAATCGGAGCCATTTGCTAAAATCATCGGTGATATGGCGCAGCTTACAAATCAGGAAAGTATGGTGGTACTAGATTATCCAGACAGTGATTTATTTGATCAAGAGTTAGATAGAATGAAGATATTAAAGAACTTGACAAATCGATTAGGAGAAGAGATGAAAGGGGGAATGAGCCGTAAAGAATTAACTAAGATTCTTGGTAGTAATGGATATACCATTACGCAAAGCCAAAATGTGAAGGAGATTCAATATAATCTGCTTAAGGATAGTTCGTTAAAAGCGTATAAAAACATCAATTTTATTACAGCAAAAAAGTAAAGGAGAATTCATGCATTGTTTATGGCGCCTTTGGCGGTATGTATGTACAGAAAGGAAGGAAAATATGAACAAATTTAATAAGATTTCTACTACATTAATTCACGGAGGTATTGACGGAGATGAGAGAACCGGAGCGGTGAATGTTCCAATTTATCAAACCTCTACCTATAGACAGGAACAGCTAGGAAAGCATAAGGGATATGAATATTCGAGAACCGGGAATCCAACAAGAGAAGCCCTTGAGAAATTAATTGCTGATTTAGAGCAAGGCTTCCATGGGTTAGCATTTGCTTCCGGTATGGCAGCAACCACAGCGGTTTTAACTTTATTTGAAACAGGTGATAAGATATTAATATCAAAAAATGTGTATGGTGGAACCTTCCGAGTGCTGGATAAAATTTTTAGGCAGTTTGGTATTCGTTATGACATCGTTGATACAACAGATTTAAAGATTTTTGAGGACGCATTGTCACATGAAGTTAAGGCGATATTTATAGAAAGTCCGGCAAACCCTTTAATGACAGTGACGGATATTGAAGCAGTGGCAGGAGTGACAAAAAAGCATGGGAAATTATTAATTGTTGATAATACATTTATGACTCCATATTTACAACGCCCTTTAACACTTGGAGCAGACATTGTAGTTCATAGTGCAACAAAGTATCTGGGAGGGCACAGTGATCTTATCGCTGGACTGGTCGTTGTAAATGATGATGGCTTAGCGAAAAAGTTATATTTTATACAGAATGCAACTGGTGGTATTCTTCAACCCTTTGATGCTTTTTTATTAATAAGAGGAATAAAAACCTTGGGAGTTAGACTGGATCGTCACCAAGAGAATGGAAAGGCTATAGCAGAATGGCTTTCTAATCAGGATGCAGTTAAAAGGGTATATTATCCGGGATTAATAACGGATGAAGGCTATGAAATACAAAAGAAACAAGCAGATGGACCGGGTGCTATGATATCCTTTGAATTAAAAGAGGAGTATCATATAGAAAAATTCTTTCGCCAGTTAAAGCTGATAGCATTGGCAGAGAGCCTTGGCGGTGTAGAATCTTTGGTATGCCATCCATCCAGTATGACACATGCTTCCATACCGGAGGAAATTAGAAAGCAAGTTGGAATAACAGATCATTTGATTCGGCTTTCCGTTGGAATAGAAGACAAAGAGGATATTATTGCAGACCTTAAGAATGCAATCCTTTTAGCTAAATAAATCTTAAATGATGCAATTTGTGAGGTGCAATTTATGCGGCACAATATGTACGATACATATTGTGCTTGCGCACAAAAATTTGCTTTGTTATTAAAAGGTGCTTTAGCACCAGAATAGAGGTTAATATGTTGTATGAAAACATGCAGAAGTTAATTGGAAATACGCCACTTGTGAAATTAAATTATGTAGGGGCCCCTAAGGGAGTAAATATATATGCAAAGCTTGAATATTGGAATCCTTCCGGAAGTGTGAAGGATAGAACCGGACTTTATATGATAAAAGATGCAGAGGAAAAAGGATTATTAAAGCCGGGAGGAATAATTGTTGAGGCAACTGCAGGAAATACAGGTTTGGGAATTGCTATGGCAGCCTTAAATCGTGGATACCGGGTTATATTTGTGGTACCTACCAAATTTTCCATTGAAAAACAAACCTTATTACGGGCACTTGGGGCTGAGGTTATCAATACACCACGGGAAGGAGGAATGCAAGGTGCCAATCAGAAGGCATTGGAGCTTTTAAAGGAAATACCGAATTCCATCACTCTTCGTCAGTTTGACAATCCTGCAAATCCCAAAGCCCATTATGAAACAACGGGGAAGGAAATCTATCAGGATTTAGGTGATGAAATCCATTATTTTATTGCAGGTGCAGGCAGCGGCGGCACCTATTCTGGAATCGTTAAGTATTTAAAGGAGAAAAATCCTAAAATAAGAGGGATATTAGCGGACCCCGTTGGTTCTACTATGGGTGGCGGAGAACATGCTGATTACGATATTGAGGGGATTGGAAATGATTTTATTGCCGGAACCATGGATATGAGCTTAGTTGATGATGTGGTAAAGATAACCGACAGGGAAGCATTTGAAGGGGCAAGACTGCTGGCACTGAAAGAAGGAATTATTGCAGGTTCCTCCTCAGGTGCCGCTTTGGCTGCAGCACTTAAATTAGCAAAGAAAATTGAAATAGGAAACATCGTAACTCTATTCCCGGATCGGGGAGATCGATATTTTAGTAAAAATTTATATGAGTAGAAAAATAAGTTAGAAACTTATTAGGAGGAAATATGACACTACAACAATTAAGATATGTAATTATGATAGCAGATTGCGGTTCCATGAATGAAGCAGCAAAACAGCTTTTTATCTCACAACCCAGCCTTTCAGGAACCATAAAGGAACTGGAATTGGAAATAGGCTTTGATATCTTTCTCCGTTCTAATCGAGGAATCGTAATAACTCCGGAGGGAGAGGAGTTTCTTACTTATGCAAAGCAGGTATCTGAGCAGTATCGGTTATTGGAAGAAAAGTACATCGAAAAGAAATCGAAGAAGAAATTCAGTGTATCCATGCAGCATTATAGCTTTGCAGTAAAAGCCTTTGTTGAGATGGTAAAAAAGGTTGGAATGGAGCAGTATGAATTTGCAGTACACGAGACTAAGACTTCGGAAGTGATTGAAAATGTGAAGAATTTTAAAAGTGAACTAGGTGTATTATATCTCAATGATTTTAATGAGCAGGTTATGACTAAAGTTCTTAGAGAAAATAGTTTAGAGTTTGTGGAATTATTCCAATGTGATACCTATGTGTATCTTTGGTCAGGGCATCCTTTAGCGAAAAAAGAAGTGATTTCCATGAAGGAATTAGAAGAGTATCCATGCCTGGCTTTTGATCAAGGGAAAAATAATTCATTCTATTTAGCAGAAGAGGTTAAGAGCACGTATGATTACAAGCGTATCATTAAAGCAAACGATAGAGCTACAATACTAAATCTTATGATTGGTCTTCATGGGTATACATTATGCTCCGGAATTATCTGTGAAGAATTGAATGGGGATGACTATAAGGCGGTACCCTTGGTTGAAAGCGAAATTATGAGAATAGGATATATTAAGCGAAAAGGCTCAATTATCAGTAATAATGGTGAATTGTATATCAAGGAATTAATTAGCCGTATCAGGGAAGCGGGCCTGCCTGTTTCAGCAGAAGTTTAACCGTTTTGACTTACCGGGACAGGGTGCTATAGGTGTAGTCTATAACAGATTATTGGATTTGAGTATTAACACTTTCTTTTTTTGACTGTTATAATAACCAACATAAGAAATACAGTAGGGAGGAAACATAAGAGTTGAGTCTTACAACAATTAAAGGAGAGTAATTTTATGAAAAGAAAACTATATTCCATTATTCTGTCACTGGTCTTAACCAGTACATTTTTCTTGAGTGCATGCTCCAAAGCAGATAAGGTGCAGCCTTCTTCCGGTAACGCTGCACCGACAACTGGGGAAGAAACTGCACAGACACCTGCTAAAGAGGAAGAAACCGGTGGGTTAAAGGTGTTAAATTGGGTTGCACCCGGTGAAGTTACAACCATGGATTCCGGAAAAAGCTATGATACCGTCAGCGCGGAACAGATCGATTTCCAGGCCGATTCTTTGTATCGTATCAATGAGAACAATGAAGCAATCCCTAACCTGGCAGTGGCCTTACCGGAGGTAAGCGCCGATGGATTAACTGTAACTGTTGAGATCAGGGATGATGCAAAATTCTCAAACGGGGATAAGATTACGGCAGCAGATATTGTCTATGCCGCACAGAGGGTGGTAGACCCGGCAACCGGATCTCAAAGTGCAAATAACCTGTCCTACCTAAAGAATGCAGCAGAAATCATTGCAGGTACATTAAAGCCGGAAGAGCTGGGAGTAAAAGCATTATCTGATACTAAGCTGGAATTTACACTGGTTGCACCTAATAGTTACATAAACACAACGCTGTCCTCAACTTTACTGGCACCGGTAAGCAAGAAGTTTGTGGAAGCACAGGGCGAGAATTATGGTTTAACTTCTGAAGCGCTTCTTGCCAGCGGTCCATACATATTAAAGGACTGGAACGGAACGAATATCTCCTGGAAGTATGAGAAGAACCCATATTACTGGGATGCAGCAAACATTTATTTTGATGAAGTCAACGTACAGGTTGTAAAAGAGGTGGCAACCGGAGCTAATTTATATGAAGCAGGGGAGCTGGACGGCACCAAGATAACTGGCGAATACATTTCCTTATATCAGGGCAAGGATGATTTGGTATCAGTACAAACCCTCCGAATGACTAACCTTGAGATGGGTATCAGCTCCAACAAATATCTTCAGAATGAAAATCTTCGTAAAGCTTTACTCTACGCTTTGAATCGTGAAGAATTGTCCAGTTCCATCTTAAATGGCGATGGTATTCCCGCAGTAGGTGTGATACCAAATGGAATTGCAGTGAATCCGGATAATGGCAAAAGTATTGCAGAAGACTTTGGCGTACTTGTGAATACGGATGTTGAAAAGGCACAACAGTATTTTAAGCAGGCTTTGCAGGAACTGGGAACTGACAGCATAACCCTTCGTCTGGTTACCAGTGACTCCGATGAAAGTATTAAAGTCGGACAGTATTTACAGAGTATTTATCAAACGAATTTACCCGGCTTGACCATTGACCTGGCAAATGTTCCGGCTTCCGTTCGTTTTGAAGAAATGATGAGCTATAAGTTCGACCTGGCTTTAGGCGGTTGGACAGGAGACTTTGATCCTACCTCTTATATTAAGCAACACGAGGAAAGCTATGAGCATAACCACAGTCAGTGGAAATCCGAAGAACTGACTAATCTGGTAAAAGCACTTGAGACAACGGATGGGACTGATTTTACCAAGAGATGGGAGCATTTAAGAGAAGCAAATCAGTACCTGGTTGATAATGCAGTAGTTATTCCTATTGTTCAAGCTTCCCAAAGTTATTTAGTCAATCCGAAGCTTAAGGGATATGTAACCCATGTATTAGGAACTCCAATTGATATTACCCGGGCTTATATTGAAGAATAGTTTCATTAGAAAACAGTTGTAAATTGAGGGGTGTTGTGTTTGCAGCATCCCCTCGTAATATAGAAAGGAGAAACCATGAAACGATGGCTTCGATTTATCAGTCACAGATTGCTGTATATGGTGATAACCTTATGGATCATTGTAACTATAACCTTCTTCTTAATGAATCTGCTGCCCGGTACACCCTATAATAACCGGGACAAATTAAGCCCGGCGCAGCTTCAGGTATTGGATGCGAAATACGGATTAAACGAACCGTTACTTCAGCGTTATGTTACCTATATCAAAAATATCCTGCATGGGGATTTCGGAATATCCCTGCAATTTTCAGACCAGAAGGTCACAACCTTACTGGGAAGCCGTATGGGAGTGTCTATACAACTGGGTCTGCAGGCGGTGTTCTTCGGTACGTTAACGGGAATTATCCTGGGGATTATTGCGGCAATGAAGCATAATACCTGGGTTGATACGTTCTGTTCCCTCTTTGCGATTATCGGGCGTTCGGCTCCCAGTTTTGTGGTTGCCGTGCTTTTACAGTATATCTTTGCGGTAACCTTAAGTATATTACCCATCGGACTTTGGAAGGACGGCGTTCGCTCCAGTATCTTACCGACCTTAGCATTGTCCATATCACCTATGGCAGATACCGCACGGTTTATTCGAACGGAAATGATTGAGGTATTGGGCAGTGACTATATTGAACTTGCCAGAGCCAAGGGAATGAGTGAGCTGCGGCTGGTTCTGACCCATGGCCTTCGTAACACGCTGATACCTATGGTGACCATCATCGGTCCCTTAACAGTCTCCCTGATTACAGGTTCCATGGTAGTTGAGAATATATTTGCCATACCTGGAATAGGAGAACAGTTTACAAAGTCGGTACTCTCCAATGATTATTCTACAATTATGGCGGTTACCATTTTGTTTTCAACTTTGTTGGTACTCATTATATTTCTGATGGATGTACTATATCAGCTGATTGATCCGAGAATACGTGTAGGTGGGAAATCATAATGAACGACTGCAGCTATAGGACTTGCAGAAATAATCGTAAGAAAGGATATCATAGAGTAGATGAATAATATCAATATCGAGCAGATACCTTGGGAACTATTTCAATACAAAGTAACCGGTCAGAAAACTGTAATTCAAGAGGAACTTCCGCCGTCACCTACTTTTTTGCAGGATGCCTGGGGAAGACTGTGCAAGAATAAAGGTGCATTAGCCTCCATGTTCCTTCTGGCCATTATCATCGTCCTTGCCTTTCTGGCTCCGTTGCTGGCGCCTTATAATCCCAATACTCAGAATATACCCCATGCCAATCTACCGCCCAGAATTCCCGGTATTTCCATTGATGGCTTTAACGGCCGAGCGCAGTTACAGGGAAAATGGATTGACAAATATGTACTGGAAAATGTACCCAAAGACATCAACTATATCTTTGGGACGGACGAATTCGGAAGAGATTTGTTATCCAGGGCTTTGTATGGAACCCGCATTTCGTTGACAATCGCATTCATCGCAGCGATTCTTGATCTGACCATCGGTGTTTTTTATGGTCTATTCAGTGCCTTAAAGGGGGGCAGGGTGGATAATTTCATGCAGAGAATCTTAGAAATACTGACAGGTATCCCTAATCTTGTGCTGGTGGTATTGATGCTGCTGATTTTTAAGCCGGGCATCCTATCCATCATATTTGCCCTGACCATATCCTCATGGATTCCAATGGCCCGCATAGTCAGAGGGCAGACACTGCGTATTAAAAACCTGGAATATGTTCAGGCAGCAAAGGCTCTGGGTTCCTCCCAGGTACATAATGCCATATCCCATATCCTGCCAAACATTGCAGGGATTGTAGTGGTAAGAGCGATGTTTTCCATCCCTTCGGCAATATTTTTTGAGACTTTTTTAAGCTTTATTGGAGTTGGAATGAAGATTCCAAACGCCTCCCTGGGAACCCTCCTTAACGGCGGGTATAAGATGTTTCGCATCCATCCCTATCAGATGTGGATTCCCTCGGTTATTCTATGTATTATCATGCTGGCTTTTAATTTGCTGGCAGACGGCTTACGGGATGCACTGGATCCTAAGATGAAGGAATAATGTGATGTGCAGAGAAACGACTAAAATTGAATGAAAGATGTAAAAGGAAATAGGTGGGAGTATGTCAAATATAGAGTTAGATGTTAAGAATTTATCCGTATCCTTCACCACACAGGCAGGAACGGTGCATGCAGTGAGGGATGTCAGCTTCTCACTATATAAGGGCGAGACACTGGCCATCGTAGGGGAATCAGGAAGTGGAAAGACAGTGACCTGCAGAACATTAATGCGGCTCTTAGCAAAGAATGCCTCTGTTGAAACCGGTGAAATCTTACTGGAGGGAAAAGATATTCTTAAGGTAACCGAGGGTAATATGCGTCACATCAGGGGAAATGATATTGCCATGGTTTTTCAGGATCCCATGACCTCCTTAGATCCGACGATGAAGATTGGGCGACAGATTGAAGAGGTAATCACCCTTCACCGGAAAGTAAAGCGAAGGGATGCCAGAAAGCGGATGCTTGAATTGCTTAAGCTGGTGGGAATAGAAGACCCCAAGCGTCGCAGCCGTCAATATCCCCATGAATTCTCAGGAGGGCAGAGGCAGAGAATTGTTA